>CAZGRF010000355.1:0-4402 GCA_964527825.1 uncultured Pirellulales bacterium | reverse complement strand
CTGACCTCACCCAGTTCATGAACAGCTACCGCAGCCGGCCCGCCGAGCAATGGTGGTACGACAACGTGAATCTCAACGGTTACTACGGCTACCGCTGCGTCGTCGAGGGTGTCCACCACGGCGACATCGGCTACGGCAAGAACTGGTTCTTCTATCTCAATCCGCTGACGAACAAGTGGTCCATGCTACCCTGGGACCTGGACTTGACCTGGGCCGAGAACATGTACGGCAACGGCCAAGACACCTTCAAGGCCGACGGCAGTATCTTCTCCAATCCCAACATCAACATCGAATACCAGAACCGCGTGCGCGAGTTCCAGGACTTGCTCTACAACGCCGACCAGGCGTACCAGATGATCGACGACTTGGCCAACGTTATCGATCCTCCCGGTGGCGGCCTCGCACTCGTTGACGCCGACCGGGCCATGTGGGACTACAACCCGATTATGACCAGCGGCTACGTCAATTCCAGCAAGGCCGGACAGGGGCGGTTCTACCAGGCGGCCGCCACGAGGGACTTCCGCGGCATGGTCCAGATCATGAAAGACTATGTTGTCTTCGTGACCAACAACAACCGCAACTGGTACGGTCAAAGCGGTCCAAGCCTGACCGCGCTGGCGGCTGATTCTGAGATTCCGCAGATGCCCATTGTCACTTCTACCTCTCCGGATGGCTACCCCGCCAACGCGCTGACCTTCCGGACCACGCCGTTCAGTGACCCGCAGGGCGCCGGCACGTTCGCTGCTATGAAATGGCGCATCGCCGAAGTCAGCCCCGCCTCGCAGGCGGTCCAGCCCAGCCCAGGCGGGTCCTCGGAGTACGTGTTCGTGCCGGAAGGGGCCCAGTGGAAGTACTTCAAGGGGACGGCCGAGCCCTCGGCGACGAGTGATGCGTGGCGTCAACGCAATTTCAACGACTCCGCCTGGCCGGCTGGGACCGCGCCCATCGGCTATGGCGAGAGCTTCATTTCGACCTACCTCGACGACATGCGCTACGGCTACACCACCGTCTACCTGCGAAAGTCCTTCGACGCCACGGACCTGGAGGTCTTCGACAAACTCCTGCTCAGTCTGAAGTATGATGACGGTATCAACGTCTGGATCAACGGCAGCCTGGTTTTCCAGGACAACGTCCCCGGCGCCGACCTGCCGCACGATGCCACGGCCGTATCGGCGATAGAGATGTTCGACTTTGTCCAATATGAGCTCGGAGCGCCCTCGGACCTGCTGGTCGATGGCACGAACGTGATCGCTATCCAGGTGCTCAATGCCGACCTCTCCGGCAGTTCCGATTGTTTCGCCGAGGTGAGCCTGACGGCCGAGAAGAGCCCTG
Source organism: uncultured Pirellulales bacterium (assembly GCA_964527825.1). Taxonomy (GTDB): domain Bacteria; phylum Planctomycetota; class Phycisphaerae; order Sedimentisphaerales; family Anaerobacaceae; genus JAFGLV01. The sequence continues at coordinate 3,070 of CAZGRF010000355.1, read as the reverse complement.
ACAGCGGCGACGACGAACCCGCTGCTCCGGCCCCAGTCTATCGAGGGACGCCGGGCAAATATGAGATTGAGGCGGCCTGGGAGAGCGGCGATCTGACAGCCTTCAATGCCGACGTGAAGGTCCCGGCCTCCGTGGTCAGGCCCGGCCGGACCTATCGCGTCCGCTGCCGCATGAAGGACGACAGCGGCCGTTGGAGCCATTGGTCGGCGCCCGTTCAGTTCGAGGCCGGTGAGCCGATCGCCGCCGGCATCCTGGCCGATCTGCGTGTCACGGAGTTGATGTACAATCCCGCCGATCCGCCTGCGCCCGACACGACCCCCAGCGATGAGTTCGAGTTCATCGAGCTTAAGAACACCCGCGACGAAACGCTCGACCTGTCCGGCGTCTCCATCACTAATGGCGTGACCTTCGATTTCGCCGGCAGCGCCGTCACGACCTTGGGTCCGGGCCAATTCGTTCTGGTTGTGAAGAACAAGGCTGTCTTCCGGTCGCGGTATGGGACCTGGCTGTTGGGCCTCATCGCCGGTGAATACTCCGGCAAACTCGCCAATAGCGGCGAGACCGTCAGCATCGCTGACTTCTGGAACGGGACCATCGCAGACTTCACTTACGGCGACGGTCGTGGCTGGCCCCTTGCCGCCGACGGCGCGGGTCACTCCCTCGTGCCGCTGGCTTCCGCCATCCCTGGCGAGCCTTCCGGATCGCTGGACTATTCAGGCAACTGGCGCGCGAGCACCTACACGGGTGGTTCGCCGGGCGCGGACGACCTCGACCCCGTCGTGACGGTGGTCCTCAACGAGCTTATGGCTGCCGGCGGCTCCGACGACTGGATCGAACTGTACAATCCGAGTGTATTGAGCGTCAACCTGTCCGGCTGGTACCTTAGCGACAACATGGGCGATCTGAAGAAGTGGGCGATTCCCGCTCTGTCGATACCGGCACAAGGCTTCCTGAGCTTCGACCAGTCCACCGGCTTCGGGTTCGGTCTCAGCCGCACGGGAGAGAGCCTGTTCCTGTCGCATGTACCCGGCAGCGCGCCCGGCCGCGTCGCCGACGCAGTGAGCTTCAAGGCCCAGGAAGAAGATATCTCGTTGGGCCGCTACCCCGATGGAGCACCTTACTGGTTCCGCCTGACACCCTCGCGCGGCGTCGCGGACTCTGGTCCGATCGCCGATGTGGTGGTCGACGAGATCATGTACCATCCGGCCGATCCGAACGACGAATACGTCGAGTTGTACAATCCGACGGACGCTCCGGCGGCGCTGTCCGGCGCTGACGGCAGTTGGCGTCTGGCCGGCGGCGTCCAATACGTCTTGCCTCCCGACGTGACCCTCGCGCCCGGCGGCCGGCTTGTGCTGGTCGGCTTCGACCCACAGATTGAGACGTCTCGCCTGAATGCGTTCATCGCCGCATACAGTTCAGGTCCATTGGATGCGGGTGCGGACATCCTCGGCCCGTGGCAAGGCAGCCTCGCCAACGGCGGCGAGCGCGTGGCGCTGGAGAAACCCCAGGCGACCGGCGATATCGACGATCCCATAGCGTGGGTTGTGGTCGATGAGGTCATCTACGGCGACGTCTCCCCCTGGCCCGAGACCCCCGACGGCCGAGGCGACGCCCTCCAGCGCACCGATGCGGCCCCCACCCAAAGCGGCAACGACCCCGCCAACTGGCACGCCGCTACCCCATCCCCGGGATCGGCGAACTGACGCCTATTCTGGGGTGCAACGGGCCGGGCATGCTCGGAGACCAGGAGGACTGCCGCCGCGTTGCTCGGCAGCTCCCGGGAATGCCCAATCGGGGCCGAAAAAGAGCGGTTCCGTCTGCCTGGCGCTGCCTCGGGGTCCCCGCAAAGAAACCTCTTGACAGGTGGCCCGACATGTTGTATTTCTAACGTTATATCACACGTGTGATAGCGCACTGATGTTGGGACCAACGACGCGATGAGCATCAGACAAGTGACGGTCAAAGACCTTGCCAGGAAGCTACGCCTGCATTACACGACGGTGTCGAAGGCCCTGCGCGATCATCCTGACATCAGCCAAGCCACCAAGACCCGCGTGGTTTCGCTGGCTGAAGAGCTGGACTATCATCCGAATTCGATTGCCAAGAGCCTTAAGAGACAGGCAACCTCGACACTGGCAGTTATTGTGCCTTCGATCAAGAACGACTTCTTCTCCGCCGTCATCAGCGGCATCGAGGACGTCGCCTACGGGCGAGAGTTCAACATCATCGTGTGCCAATCCAACGAAGACTCCAAGCGCGAGGCGATTCACGTTCGCACCCTGATTTCCGACCGGGTCGCAGGTGTGTTGGTCTCGGTAGCCCAGACCACGACGTCCGGGGCGCATTTCATCGCCCTTCAGAAACAGGGGATCCCGCTGGTGTTCTTCGATCGCGTTTGCGACGACGTGAAGGCCGGCCGGGTTATCGTAGACGACTACGACGGCGCAGTGCAGGCCGTGGAGCATCTGATCCGGTCCGGGTACAAGAGGATTGCCCACTTGGCTGGACATGCCCACACGTCTATCGGAAGGGACCGCTGCCGAGGATACGCCGACGCGCTGCGGCGGCACGGAATGGACGTCGACAGGGAGATGATCGTCTACGGCGGCTTCGAGGAACCCGACGGCGTCGCGGGCACGCGCAAGATCATGACTCTCGACCGTAAGCCGGACGCGATATTCGCGGTGAATGACCCAGTAGCAGTAGGCGTGTACAACGAGGCTAGGCGCAACGGTCTGACGATCCCACGCGATTTGGCGCTGGTCGGCTTTGGAGATGTGACGTTGTCGTCGTATCTCGACCCGCCACTGACCACGGTTACGCAATCTCCGTACAAGCTGGGCAAGGCGGCTGCCAGCATGCTTCTAAGGCAGATCGAGCATTCTGATGGGGACGTGGCGTCAGAGGTAGAAGTGATCGAAACGGACCTGATTCTTAGAGAGTCGGCCTGACACAAGGAGAACACCATGAAAGCGAAAGCCTTCACCCAGAACGAGTTGTTTGTGGTTATTGCGATCATCGCGATTCTGATGGCGGTATTGATGCCTTCTTTGAACAAAGCGAGGGA
>CAZGRF010000354.1:0-4403 GCA_964527825.1 uncultured Pirellulales bacterium | reverse complement strand
GCTTGACGACTGGCCCGGCTCCCATAGGCGGCAGGGAATCGCGCGATCAGCGCCTCGACGTGCTGTTCCAGGTCCTCGGTCAGCTTGGCCATGATGCGCTTGTCGCGGGAGAACTCCGTGACCAGAAAGCGAAAGATCACGTTCGTCTCCGAGCTTTCCAGGCCGTGCGCCAGCTCGTAGGCGTCATCCAGGTTCGCAGCCCCGCTCACCTGCTCCTGCGCTGGGACTTGAAGCAGCTTCTCGCCCGCCAGCAACAGAGTCATGTCCACCGGCTTGGCGAGCTTATCGGACGGTAGCGAGTCCCGCAGGCGCGTCAGGCTGGTGCGGTGCAGGACCTCGTCGGCTGCGTAGCGGCGCCAGAACTGGGCCGCCTCGGAGCAGTGGGCGAATCTCTCCGCGAATCCGCTGTAGAGATTCTCCGCCTGTCTCTCCAGCGCGATGGCAACCTCGAACAGACGTTCGAGAGTTGAGCTTTCGATGCCAACCGTTTGCTTTTCCATGTGAACCTCGCGTATCGCCGTCCTGAGCCCATTCGCGTGTGCGCCCCACACCACCGCCGCTCCGGGGGACGCTCCGAGAGGTTCAATCGGCTGGATTCGGCCGTCAGATAAGCAAGAACCCGCCGTGACGGCCTGCGCGCACGCACTAACGGCTGCCAGCTACGCATCATCGGTAGGCTGTTGCATGCCGCTGCCACCCTCGCTGGCATCGTCCTCTCCACGTGCCGGAGCATCGTCGCCGGGTTCGGTTTCGGGGGCCTGGAGGACGCGGGTGCGGGCGTCCACGGCGCGCGGAACATCAAGGTCGGGGCCGGTGGCGGCGCCCAGCTCCTTGAACTTGCGGGCGGTCACGAGAACGCGGGTCTCCATCGAGCCGACGGCGTCGTTGTAGGCGACGGCGGCCCGGTCAAGGTTTTTTCCCACCGCATTCAGGTGGCCAACGAGGACGCGAATCCGGTCATAAAGCTCCCGGCCCAGATCGCTGACCGCCTGGGCATTCTGGGCGATTCGCTGCTGCTGCCAGCCATACGATACGGCCCGCAGCAGGGCAATCAGCGTCGTCGGTGTAGCGAGAATGACTTTCTTCTCGACACCCATCTCGATCAGGCGCGGCTCCTGCTCCAGAGCAGCACTGAAGAACATCTCCCCCGGCAGGAACATAACGACGAACTCAGGCGTCTGGGGGAACTGGTCCCAATAGCCCTTGGCGCCAAGGTTCTGCATCTGTGTCAGCACGTGTCCGGCATGCCGCTTGAGGTGGTCCTTGCGTGCCGCCTCGTCCACGGCCTCAATTGACGCGAGGTAGGCGTCAAGCGGCGTTTTAGAATCCACGACAACGATGCGTTCATTCGGCAGCCTCACGATCATGTCGGGGCGAATGCGAGCCGTGCCGGTCGACGTGGACTCCTGAGTCACGAAATCGCAGTATTCAACCATGCCCGCGATCTCGACCACGCGCTTCAGTTGAATCTCGCCCCAGCGACCGCGCACGTCGGGCCGGCGCAACGCCGTCACGAGGTTGCCCGTCTCCCTTCGCAGCTTGTCCTCCGATTCTATGAGCGAGCGCATGCGATCAGCCAATTTCTCATAGTCAGCGGAGCGCTCCTTCTCTACTTTGCCCAGCTTGTCATCAACCTTGGCCAGCGACTCCTTGAGCGGCTTGACCAGCTCGTCGATGGCCTTCTGGCGTTTCTCCAGCTCGTTCTTGGCGCCCTCGTGGTATTTGTCGAGAGTGATCTTGGCAATCTCGAGGAATTGAGTGCTGCTAACCTTAAGCGCTTCAGCGGAAAGGGCTTTGAAAGCGTCGGAGAGCTTCTGTCTGGCTTCCTCAAGCAACGCGAGCTTGTCTTTGGTCGCCTTCTCCTGTTCGGCCAGCTTGGTGGAGAGGCTGCTGATCTCGGCCTTAGCGGTGGCAGCCTCGGTCTGCAACGCGCCGATCTGCTGGTCCCTGGACGCGAGTTGCGCTTCCAGCTCAGGGATACGCGAATTGCGTTCCTCCGCCGCGATACGCCTTTGTGACTCTTCGACGCGCTGCTGTTCGAGGCCGCGTATCTTGCGCAGGGCTACCACCGTCGCGGCCGCAGCCCCAATAACAACACTGATAACAGCGATCAGGACGTATTCCATGCCAACGCTCCGCAGTACGCACAGGAAACCAGGTTCGTCCGCGATTATAAAGCGGGCGCGCGGGATTTCAAAGCCGCGTCACGGCCGACCGGTGAGAAAACTGTTGATCTGCGGCTGCGGGCCTTGTATCGTCCGGGTGCGAAATGGCTGGGTCGTGCTGGTAATGGATCGAGATGGAACGAATCGAGGCGGTGATCTTTGACTGGGGCGGCGTGCTCATCGACGACCCGGCCCCGAGACTGATGGCCTACTGCGCCGAGGCATTGGAAGTCTCGGTTGAGGACTACATACAGGCCCACAGCAAACATGGCGAGCCGTTCCAGAGGGGTCAGATCACCGAAGCGGTGTTCTGGCAACGGGTCTGCGGCGACCTGGGCAGGCCCGTTCCGGCGGTCGCCTCGCTCTGGGGCCAAGCCTTTGAGGCGGCGCACACGCCGCGTGAGGAGGTCTTTGCCCTGGTCCGGCGCCTGCATGAGCTGGACTGCAAGACCGGTCTGCTGTCGAACACAGAACCACCGGTAGTGCAGTTCTCGATGGAGCCGCAATATGACGCATTCGACGCGCTGGTCTTTTCCTGCGTCGAGGGCGCCGTCAAGCCGGAGAAGATGATCTACGAAATCGCCGCTCGCAGCGTTGGCAAGGCCCTCCGGCAGTGCGCACTCATCGACGATAAGGCCGCCTATGTAGACGGCGCGCTGAGCGCGGGCATGAAAGGAATTCTCTATCGCGATCTCGCGCAGGTCATCAAGGAACTCGAAGCTCTCAGCCTGACGGCAGGCGAGAGGCCGGCATCCGGGGCGGATAACGTCGTCGAAGGGAGGTGAATGGTGGGTTTCCTGCAGTTGCTCCAGAGCAAGCCTGTCCTGCTGCTGGACGGCGCGATGGGAACGGAATTGGACAAGAAGGGCCTGATGGCCCGCGGCGCCAACAACCTGGACAACCCTGAAGCCGTTGTGGAGATTCATACCGCCTACTCCCGCGCCGGCTGCGATGCCCTGACCACTAACACGCTGACGATGAATCGCATCTACATCGAAACGCACAACGTCGGCGTGTCGGTGCAGGAGGTCAACCGGGCCGGCGCGGAACTGGCCTGTCAGGCCACCGGCTGCGCCCAGTACGTGCTGGGTGATATGAGCTCGACCGGCCAGCTCCTTGAACCATACGGCACTTACAAAGAGTCGCAGTTCTATGGAGCATTCCGCGAGCAAGCGGAGGCATTGGCCCAAGCCGGCGTCGACGCCCTTCTCATCGAGACCGTATTCGACTTGCGCGAAGCGCTCTGCGCCGTGCGGGCCTGCAAGGAAAGCACACCGCTGCCGGTCCTCGCTTCCGTAGCCTTTGCGACGGAGACAAAGGGCGGCCGAACCATGATGGGGGACACCGCCGAGCAGTGCGCCAAGCAGCTCGCCGACGCGGGGGCCGACGTCGTGGGGACCAACTGCGGCGATCTTGACCCGAGCCGGATGGCCAAGGTCGTGGCGCTGCTCAAGGAGGCGACAGACCTGCCGATCCTGGCCCAACCGAACGCGGGCTTGCCGACGCTCGTGGACGGCAAGACGGTTTTCGCGATGGAGCCGGCGGCGTTTGCTGACGGCGTGGCCGAGTGCATCCGCGCCGGGGCCCAGATCGTGGGCGGCTGCTGCGGGACGACACCGGAGCACATACGCGCCCTCCGCAAGATGATTGAGACAATGTAACCGCACCCACACCGACGCCACTGAACTGGTAAAGAACCACCCGGCCATTACGGACAATAGCGAATGTCAGAGGAAAAACTGCAGCGCGGGTTCGGTCTATCGACCTCGACGTATGTAGTGATCGCCAGCATGGTGGGGACGGGGATCCTGGTCTCGCCCGGATACATGATGGCCTCGCTGGAGAACTACCCCGTCATCTTCGGGCTCTGGGCCTTGGGTGGGTTGCTGGCCTTGTGCGGGGCCCTTTGCGTGGCGGAATTGGCGGCGGCTCTGCCCCAGGCCGGCGGGGAGTACGTTTACCTGCGTGAGGCTTACGGCCCGATGCCGGCCTTTCTCGCCGGCTGGACGTCGTTCTTCGTCGGCTTTTCCGCGCCGCTGGCGGTGGCCGGCTACATTGCGGCTTCCTACCTCCTGACGCCGTTCGGATTCGTCGAGAAGGAAGGCGGTCATCTCCTGCAGGTCACGGCCGCAGCCATCATCGTGGCGGTCACGCTGCCCAATCTCGTAGGCCATCGTCAGTCGGCCTGGACCCAGAATCTCACGACGGTCTTGAAGTTCGGCCTGTTTGTGGTTCTGG
>CAZGRF010000353.1:0-4416 GCA_964527825.1 uncultured Pirellulales bacterium | reverse complement strand
GATGAGCCTGTCTGCAAATGGGAGCCTCGACTCAACGACATCAATCCCGACCTGGACCACAAAGACCGGCGCATCGCATGGCGTCACATGGCCAATCAGGTTTCATGTTACGGCCTGGCCGAAGCGCCCGGGACGGCGTTTGCATATAACGACTGGCAGATGGCGCTACTGTTCGACACACTGTTCACAGAAGTCTACGGCGCAACCTACGAGACCGTTGATACCGTGTTGCACGCCCAGTTGACCGACTTGATCGGCTGCCAGGACGCCCCGACGTTCCTTGCCTTCGGGACAGGTGATCGGCCGGGCCGGCTCGCCATATCTCCCCGTGACTTCGCGCGGTTCGGGCTGCTTTATCTGCGTGGAGGCAAGTGGAAGGGTGAGCAGCTTCTCAGTTCGGATCTGGTGCGAATGGCACTGACGAATCCGCTACCCAACTCGATTCCAAGGGCCGGCGACGAAGCGGCCGAGATGATCCCGGGCCAGCGTTCTATCGGCTCGCGGCGGATTCCCGATAACCAGACGGATCATTTCGGCAGCTATAGCTGGCTGTGGTGGATCAACGGCGTGGACCGCGACGGCAAACGTCACTGGCCCGAGGCGCCGCTCGATACCTACGGCTGCTTCGGCCACGGCGGCGTCCGCGCGATGGTCGTCGTACCCAGCCTTGATGTGATTGTCAGTTGGAACGATACCCGCGTCGAAGGCCGTGACCAGGAGAGCGAGGCGTTGAAACGACTGATAGCCGCGGTGACAAACCCAGGCCTTTAGGCCGCCGGGTCACGACTGATTCGTGGCGGCTGACGCCGTCTCGTCGATCTGCACGTCCGGTTTCGTCAGCAGTACAGCATGAGACCAACGGACGCGGGGGCGCTTGCCTGGGATGAATCCGATCTCTTCCGCGCGGGCGACCGATTGATCGAATTCCGACGCCGTCACGTGTTTCACCGGTTCGACCAGCAGTAGGGGCGCGCGCGGTCTTAGCAGTTGATATAGCTCGCGGAGACATCGCGTCTGATCGGGCACCTCGTGCAGTGCCGCGAACACCAGGGCAAAGTCGATGCTGGCATCCTGCCCCTCCAGGCCGAGGGAATCCGCGCCACATACACGCGGCTCGATCCTGTCGGAGACCCCGGCCTTGGCAGCGCGTCGGGCAAGTATGTCGAGCATCTTGGGCTGCACGTCCACGCAGATGACTTTGCCGTCGCGCCCGACCATTCTGGCCATCGGCAGACTGAAGAATCCCATCGCCGAGCCGAAGTCGAGCACCGTCATCCCCGGCTTGATGTATGGTGCAAGGATTGTGGATGGATTCTGCAGGAGCTTCCTGAGTGGATTCGTCATGAAGTAGCCGACCCAAACGGGACAAACGTGTTCGGCCATCGGTCTTCTCCGTCAATCATCATGTGACGCTCGGGCACGTGACACGTCGCGTTCGTACACTACCAGCAGGGCCACGAGGGCGACAACCGCCGCGGCCAAGCAGATCAGTTGGGTGATCGCGAGCGGCCCGATGTATGAGAACCTGTCTACATCGCCGCGCAGGAAGTCTATGGCGGTTCGTCCGACCCCGTAGAGCGCCAGGAACCACAGCAGCTTCGTTCCGCGCCAGCGATCTGAGCGCAACGTCCTGAAGACGAGAAGCATGGCTACCATGATGAGCACTTCATAGAGCTGTGTCGGGTGCAGCGGGACGCCGGACGGAGCGCCGCGCGCGCCTTCGGGGAACGTAATCGCCCAGGGCAGCGAGCAGGGTATGCCATAGCAGCAGCCGTTGAAGAAGCAGCCGAGCTTGGCCATGATCCAGGGAATCGGTAGCGCCAACGCTGTCAGGTCCAGTGCTGCGGCCCGCTTGCGAGTCAGGAGCAGAGCAGCCGGCACCACCAAGGCAAAATAGGCCAGCAAGCCGCCCCATAAGCCGCCTTGCAGGTAATGCGCGGCACTCAACAGGGCAGGGAAGCTCACTTGGCCCACGCGAATGTCGAACAGCAGCTTCGCGCCGACGGTCATGCCCAGGAGATAGCACACACCGAACACAACCCACACGCGTCGCTTGAGCCCGAGACGCTTGGCCAGATACCGGCCGATCAAAAAATGCAGCAAGATGCCGGCAAAGTAGAAGATTCCATACGTGTGTATCGGTCCAACGTGCGGCCACATGCGACCATGATACTGCAACAGGATGATCTTGTCACCCTATAGAGACGGGTGAGGCCTGCAATCAGCACCGATCACACCGCAGGCACGGCCAGGATGGTCACCGTGGCCACATGTACGTTTTTGCCCGGCGGCAACGTGTTGAAGTCCAAGTCCTCCACCTGCACGCACAGGTTGGTGGTGACTTCTCCCGGTCCGACCTCGTCAGGTGAGAGGGTGCCCGTCCAGGTGCCACTCACGCCCGCGGTCGGGATGATCTGCACCGAGAGCTTCGCCTTGTAGTTCAGTTCGAGCGAGAGCGTGACGCACCCCGTATAGCTATGCGGGTCCAGCGAATCCTGTTTGAGCACGAGAGGATTGCCACCCAGATTGATGACGATCTCATCAGGCTCGGATCCGGGTTCATCGGGCTTGATCGGGGCAATCTGGTCGCATGCCATCCACCACAGAGAATTGTCCGGGTACGAAACTGCCTGTGACTCGCAGGGAGCAGTATCCACTTTGCCGCCGCCGGCCCACTTGTCCCAGCTTACGAGGATGGGGAACAGCGGATCGTCGCCATTGCAGCATACAACGGTCCCGACGGACCCTGCGAGCGGGCCAGCCGCCGCTTGGCCACCCGGACCGACGGGGTCGTCCACGAGAAGCTGCACACGGTCGCCGCTCTGATAGGCGCCGTCGCAGCAGGCGGTTGTGGCTGTTGGGCACAGTGAAATAACCGGGTGAAAGATGTCTCCGTTACGCTGCGGGCAGAGGCTAATCTCGCCCGGGCCCGGCGGTGTTGTGTTGAGCAGGCCCCGCAGGCGAACGTGATCGTCGAACTGAATCGCTCCCGCATCGTCCAAAGCGACGTACAGCTCGGCGGGCGCCATCACGTTGTAGGTGTCTCCATCGTCCGACTCGAAGTAGACGCAACCTTCAAGCCCCTTTCTAATGGTGCCGCACTGACTGAATTGGCGCCCGACGAGCACTTGACTGGGATCGATCCATATCGCGGAGTTGAAGGGGTAGATCGCTGCGACGGCATCTTTGCATGAGAGAAGCTCAATCTTGCCGTCCGCCCATAGGTCCCAGCTCACCAGGATGCCCCCCGAACAGTCGTTCGGATCGCAGCAGACCACCGTGCCGGCTCGTCCCGCCTTCAGTCCAATGCCTCCGGGCGGGTCGTCTTGCAGCAACACCAGCCGTTCGCCCCGGGCGAACCGGCCCGAGGTGAAGTGGGTAGCGCCTGACTCGACGCGGAAGCCGGCGATTTGTTGGTAAGATCCCGTTTCCTCGCAGGCTATTGCCCGCAGGAAGACGTCGTACTGGCCCGGCGACAGCGGCTCAAGGTCCTGTGCCAGCTCCCACGGTGTGAGCACCTGCAGGCACATCAACTGCGGGCAGTCGCCCTTTGCATTCCAGCCGGGCAGGAACAGGTCGATCCAGATGCTGTCGCCGCTGACGACAAGGACCTCGAACTCTTCCGGCACGCAACTGTCCGGCCACGTGCCCGACAGAGTCAATGACAACGTGTCCGACGAGTCTGGGTTTTCGGGGGAGACTTGAAGCGAAATCTCCGGCAGAACAGAGGGTATCGCTGCCTGCACCGATGCTGCCAAAAGCACTACGAAAACCACCGCACACATTCCCTGGCGTTTCATGTTGACCTCCTATTCGAACAAGGGCAGTAGAAGTAGCCTCCCATGACCACACACCATTCACCCGCAGGGTGCCTGGGCACTGTGGCGAAGGAACCACGGATGTTGGCCCGAGATGGTTTCACTGCGGTCCAACTGGCGCCGGGCTTCACTGTCCTGTCCCGGCGTCGATGGCACGCAACCACCCACACTGGCAACACCCGACGCAGACGGCGACACTTATCAATCAGTGCCGGAACGGGGAAATTCGTAACGCGCAAAAAGGCTCGCCGGCCCGGAATCCATCGTATGCTTGCTCCGGGCGTGCCCAATTCGCGACCGGAATGGGGGCGGTTGCACCGAGATCCAGCGGCACGCCCTGACATGTCGAAAGAGCAGGTCGAGACGGGGGGCATGCGATCTTGGGCCGGTCAATCGGCATTCTCGGCGGCAAGAGCCTCTGTCCCACCTGGCGGCTGTGCGTTCCGGCCGGCCGCAACGGACAATTGACACATCGCTTGTCGGCCCGTTATCATGGCCCGGTTCCGAGTGTGCGGCTCGACAAGGAGCCGCGCCGAATGAGTCGTGCCGCAAGACCGAAGGAGTTGGCTTCATGGATCCCGAGATTTTCAAGGCGTAT
>CAZGRF010000352.1:0-4427 GCA_964527825.1 uncultured Pirellulales bacterium | reverse complement strand
TGTGCCTGTGCGTCCTCGCGCTGCGCGTGACATACACGGAATCCCCGACGGCCCAGACGTCGGGCTTTGCGGGCGTCCCTGCCGATACGGTGTATGGCCTCACCGTTTCCGCTCTGCTGATATTCGCGCCGGCACTCTGGCTGGTCTGGGGAGTATGCACCGGCCGTTTCTCCTACCGGATCACGGGGATCGAGATTGGGTTGGCCCTCTTTGTCTTGGCCTGCGTGGTCTCCACGGCAGCGGCAAGCGACAAGCGATTGGCCATCACTCAAGCAATGGCACTCCTCGGTCCAATCGTAGCGGCCATCCTGCTGGTCCAGATACTGAATTCGACCCTGAGAATACAACTTGCGCTCATCATCATTGCTTCGCTGGGTGTTGTCTCAGCCTATCGGTGCGTCGAGGAGTTGCGCACTGTCAACGAATGGACAATCGACGACTACGAGAAGGACCCGGAGGCTTTCCTCCGGAGAAACAACATTGCGTTCGAGGTGGGCAGCCTGCAGCATTTCCTCTGGGAGCACCGATTGTACTCGCGGGACATCCCGGGATACTTCACCACGAGCAACTCGGCCGCATCGTTTGCCCTGATGGCATCCCTCGCTGCAACTGCCCTGCTGCTGGGACGGCATCGTTCGAGCCGCCGGGAAAAAACGGTATCCAGAGATTTGTTGTACGGCGTCATCGCCACGGCGATCATCGTCGCAGGTCTGTTGCTCACCCAGAGCAAGGGAGGCATCTTGGGCTTCCTGGCAGCAAGCGCTCTCCTTGCGCTTCTGCTGGGTACACGCAAATGGTTGGCCGCACACCGCCGATCTGCGCTGGTCCTCTTGCCGGGCCTTCTCGTGATCCTGGTGATCGTTGCCGGCTACGCGGTCGTCTCGTACGGCCTCAGGCACGGCCGACTGCCCGGCGGCAACTCCATGCTCGTGCGCTGGCAGTACTGGGTCGCATCCGTGCAGATGTACGCCGACCATCCGATTGCCGGCGTCGGCCCCGGCAATTTCGCGGAGAACTATCCTCGCTACAAACCCGCCGCAGCTCTCGAATCCGTCGCCGACCCCCACAGCTTCCTCTTGAGTCTCTTGACCCAATACGGGCCACTCGGTCTGGCGGGCTTCCTGGCGATGATCCTCGTACCCATCTGGAAGACCATCGCGTCGCACGCGCCCAACGTGCTGCCTGAGAGCCGCAGTGCTGCCTCGACCAAAGGGCCGGCGCTGGCCATGCTGACAGCTATATGCATCCCGCTGCTGCTGCTTAGACCCGTCCTGATTCCCGCGCCGTTGAGTGGTGCGCTCATTGGGGTCGTCTACGGGATCGTATCGCTGTACGTCGCACCGGTGGCGGCGTTCATCATCGGCTTCTTGCTCCTGGCCGCCCCGCTGGTGCAGACATCTCCCAGGCAAGACCGCATGAATCACACCGCTGTCATGGTGGCATTGGGCTGCGCCATTTTCGGAGTGCTCGTACACAACCTGATAGATTTTGCGGTTTTCGAGCCCGGCGTGTGGACGGCATTCTGGTTCGTGCTCGCCTGTCTCATCGCAGTTCGCTTCCGGACACAGACGCCTGCGCCGGCCACGCGCGGCACGTCCGGCGCGTCCAAACTGGTTGTCGTGGTGGTCGCGTCGGCACTTCTCGGAGCATATTGGCGATACGTCTGGAGTCCGGCCGCCAGGGCCGTAATCTACATCGACAGGGCCCAGCAGGCGATTTCCACAGGGCGATTCGATCAAGCCCATCGCTCTCTCAATGCGGCCTTTGGCGCCGATCCGCTCAGCCCGGCCTCGTTGAGCCTGAATGGACGTCTCTATTCGCAGCAATACGAAGAGAGTTATCCGAAGCAACCTGCACTACTCGAGAAGGCAGTCGAGTACTTTCGCAGGGCCGCCGAGGTCAGCCCGGCGAACTACAAGGACTACGAGAGATCGGCCACGGCCTACGATCAACTGGGGCAATACCAGCAGGCCTACGAGTCATACACCAGAGCTATCGAGCGCTATCCCGGCAGCGGGCAGCTCTGGTTCCATCGGGGACAGGTCGCGGAGCAACTCGACAAACCTGACATGGCCCTGGCCGACTACCGCCGAGCGGTGGAAATTGAGGATGCCTACCGAAGACAGTTCCAGGAAATGTACCCCAAACGCGAGAAGATCGTGAGCCGACTTGGCGAGGATAACTACGAGTCGGCGAAGAGACGAATTGTCGAACTGTCGCAGTAGACCGATGCAGACGCGTGGCGGTCAGGAGAACCTGCTCATCACCTCGTCGGGAATGTCGAAGTTCGCATAGGCATTCTGGACATCATCGTGGTCATCGAACGCCTCCATCAGCGAGATGATGCGCTTGGCTACGTGCTCATCATCGATGGAGATCGTGGTCTGAGGCACCATCGAGATCTCTGCCACCTCGGTCGGGATTTCCTTCTCCTCCAGCGCTTTCTTCAACTCCTCGTAGGCGCTGGGGTCGCAGGTGATCTCGTATACCCCTCCGGTGTTCTGCATGTCTTCGGCCCCGGCGCCAAGCGCCAACTCCATCAGGTCATCTTCACCGATCTTCGACGTACCGACGGTGATGAGGCCCTTCTTGCTGAACATCCAGTTGACGCACCCCGTCGTGCCGAGTGATCCCCCGTGCTTTTCGAAAATCCGCTTCACCTCCGGGCCGGTGCGATTGCGGTTGTCCGTCAGCGCTTCGACCATCACGGCTACCCCACTGGGCCCATAGCCCTCGTACAACACCTCCTCGTAGGACACTCCGCCCAGGTCTCCGGTGCCCTTCTTGATCGCCTTCTCGATGGTATCCTTGGGCATGTTGGCCGCCTTAGCCTTGTCGATGGCGTAACGCAGGGCCAAGTTTGCGGCCGGGTCGCCCCCGCCGCTTCTCGCCGCCACAATGACCATCCGCGCTAGCTTACTCCAGAGCTTGCCTCGCTTGGCATCAACTGCCGCTTTCTTATGCTTGATGCCCGCCCAATGTGAATGACCCGACATGCTATCTCCTCAACTACCCAAGACCCAAATCGACCAGCGAACGCAACGTGAATTCCCAGACTTCAAATTACCACCCATTTTCTTCCCGTCAATAGCCATTTCTGTCACAAAACGGGTGATAGGCTCCTCGCGTGGCACCGCGGCCGCACGCCGGGAATCACCTGCTCTTTCCCAGGGCCGGCAACCTCCATGCGGGCTCCACGACGCGGAGGCCCGTGCCCCTCGCCCCATCGCCTTTCCCCGGCCACCAGCTTGTTGTACTCCATCTCGAATTGCACCAAGTGCCGGGCTTCTTCCTCCGCAAGTTCCAGCAACGCATCGTACACGCCCTCGTCCAGCAGAATGCCGGCCAAGTAGGTGTGGAAGCGGAACGATCGGCGTTCTTTCCGAGTGGCTGGCCAAAAACAGACAAGCGCCCAAACATAGGCGGCTCCGGCAATCACCGGAGACCCAAGGCCAGGGCGCGTCCCATAACTGGTGCTGAGGAGGCCGTCAGCTTGGCGCAAGTGCGCGCGAGTGCATCGGTAGCATCGTTTTTGCCGTTTTTTTCTTGACGATGGTTTAGCACCTCCCTAACATGGGCGATCAAATAGGCGACTGTGGACGAACATGGTTGCGGACCGCCTCGTATCCCTGGGTGGGGTTTCATTTGGGAATATGGAGCGGACAAGCTGAGACAGGCGATATTGCGGCTTGTCTCCTACGGTGGTTAAGTTGCAAAGACACTTTTAAGTCGCTGCGGTTTGGCTCAGGCCAAGAGAACACTGAGGGTTCTGCCCGGCGCATAGAAGTGAATTTCAAGTGAAGCGGAGTCGACTCGCGTTGAAGAATCGCCATAGAGCGAAGGAGTGGAGGTTGTTACGATAGAATCAGCCAACATCGGGGTGTTGCCAAGTCTACGGGTCCTGAGAAAGCAGGGCCTACGAGACATCTTGGTTTAGCCGCGCTGATTCTGCGCTCCCGCGGGCAGAGGTTTCGCGTTTCACCAGCATCTCTTTGGAGCTTTCCTACCGGCCTGTTGTGAGTTCGCCCACAGTGGATGTTGTTTCTCAACGCTGTGGTGAGGAAAGGTAGGAAACATGGACACAGTATTGTTGCAGTTCTTCACTCTTCAGGCCGGCATCGCCACCCTCGTCGCTTTCGTCCTCGGCATTTGCCTGACGGTTGTCATTTACCAGATGATCGCGAAAACCCGGGCCAAGACGATTGCCGAAGACCTCCAGAGACAACTCGATGGAGCCAAGAAAGAAGCAGAGAACATCATCAAATCCGCTCAGATCGAGGCGGCAGCAGAAGCGATCAAGAAGAAGGAAGAATTCACCGCTGAAGCGAACAAGACCCGCGCCGAGCTACGTGAAACCGAAAACCGGCTTTCCAAACGCGAGGACGTTCTGGATCGTCAGACGGAGCTGGTGCAGCAGCAGGAGAAGG
>CAZGRF010000351.1:0-4436 GCA_964527825.1 uncultured Pirellulales bacterium | reverse complement strand
CAAGACAAGATCTTCAAATACGTCCAGCGGGAGATCAGCGACATCGAGGAGTCGGAGAACTGGAAGATGGACGAGGATGAAGAGCAAGACGAAGGCCAAAGCGATGCGTGGCCTACTTAGGTATGCGGGGGCGTCTGGGTGAATCCTCGTCCTCCGGCGACGGGAGACGTCCCACTGGTCATCCTGGTTTTCTCAGATCGCCACACGTTCCAGCGATTCGTGCAATAAGCCCGTTCGGGACGGCGTCTTTCGAGGTAGTGAACACAAGTGATGGGTCCGAGCGCCGAGCTAACCCGAATCATAGAGGGCTGTAAATCGGGGGATGCCGAGAGCTTTGCGCGGGTCGTCGATGCTTACTCCGGCCGCCTATATGGCTATTATTATCGGCTGACAGGTGATCGCAGCCTCAGCGACGAGCTTCTCAGCGAGCTTTTTGTACGACTGGTGGAGAAAATCGGGACCTACAAGGGCGGGTCATTTGAAAGCTGGCTCTTTAGGATTGCCTCGAATATCTTCCACGACCATCTACGCAGTCGCAAGCGGCGCAAGAAGTTGTTGGATTCGAGACGAGCCGAGTCAGAGCTTCAGACGCCGGAACCCAGGGTATCGGATGCGAAGGACGAGAAGCTCGACAAGCTCCAGTTTCAGTTGGGGCGTCTGGACGCCGATACCAGGGAGTTGATCATGCTGCGTTTCTATTCTGAACTCAGCTTCAAGGAAATCGCCGAGGCCCGAGCCGAGCCGATCGGCACGGCGTTGTCCAAGCTGCATCGAGGGCTCAAGAGGCTACGCGAGCTCATGGAGGGTTGAATCGTGAAGGATCAGAACCGAGACGATCTGAGAGAGCTGTTTGACCGATTCCTAGGTGCTCAAGAGAGCCGGACGGCGGTGGATGAGGTGCGCCGTGCGGAGCGACTACTCGAGTTGTATCCGGCCCCGCAGCCCGACCCGACGATGCTCGCGGACGTCAAGCGGCAGGTCGTTGCGCAGCTTGCGCGGCGCTGCCGGTTCACTCACATGACGCACCGCCTAGTGCCGGCGGCGGCGGCCGCTATCGTCATCACGCTGATCGGGCTGTGGGGACGCGGTCCAACGAACCGCCCGCAACTCAGCTACGCGTCATTGATTCCTGCGGCTATATGGGAAAGCGACGACATCAACTCCGACGACGCGGAGTTGGCGTATTTTGCGGCGGAGATCGAACAAATCGAGGCACAAATGCGAGCGCTGGAAGCCGGCGAAGGCGACAGCACCGGCGCTGATACCCTGCATGAGGTTGAAGCGGAACTATTGCGTCTCGATACAGGATTTTGGAAGGAATAGCGGTAATGCAGCACTATCGAGTTTCTCTGCTTCTGGGCCTGGTCGTGCTCTTAGCCGGCGGTGTGGTTCCCGCCGGCGCAGGGGACCGCCAGGAAGAACAACCGGAGGACATCTGGGAGGATGTGCCTGGCCCGCCGCAGTATCCGTGGTGGTACCGCTGGCTCTCGGACGACGCAACGGTCGACCGGATCATGAAGGGTATCGAGCAGCGAGACCCAGCCAAAGCCAAAGAACTGGCGGAATTAAGGCAGAAGGACCCCGACCGATTCAAGGCTGAACTTGGCCGCCACGGCGCTGAAGAGATCCAGGAGATCAGCCGCGAGCGGTTCGAGGCCCATCGGCAAAGAAGGCAAGAGGAGTTCCTTGCGTGGCTCAGAGCCAACTACCCCAAGGACGAGGAGGATCTCGCAAGGGTCAAGGAGAAGGACCCGCAACTCTACATCAAGACCTGTGAACGGCTGCTGGACCAGTATGGTCGGATTTTCGAGGCCGACAGCTCGAATCCAGAGTTGGGAGCGGTGCTGAAGGAAGATCTCGACCTCAAGAGGCAGCGGAATGACCTACTCCGACGCCTTCGACACGAGCAGTCGAACGCCAAGAAACAGGAAATAGAAACCGAGTTGGAGGAGATCGTCGCCCGCCGCTACGATCTGATCGTGCGGCGTAAGGAGATAGCCTACGAGCAACTCCAGAGGAAGCTCGAGGACCTGCAGAGGCAGATCAAGGACAGCAAGGACGAGATCGTCAAGTGGCAGGACCTGGGACTCAAGCAGGAAAACGTCAGGCGCCGAATCGAAGCTCTAACCGAGGGGCAGATGAGGTTCAGGTGGGACTGACAGACGGTCCACGACTGGGGCACGAATAGGACACCAGCGGCCCTGCGACATATACGCGGGTTTTCCTTCTTGGTGCGTCGAGCCCGACACGGCACGGGCGCGGCGATCAAGAGGGCCAAGCATACGAGATGAATCGAAGCGTCCCATGCGTTGCGGCGATTGCCTTGGCCCTAGCGGGTGCGTCGTGCGGTGCGCCCGTGGAGAAAGGGCGCTTCCGGGCGGTCCAGAGATCCGCTGTCGTGCGCACGCCCTTCATCAAGGAAGCCTCAGGCATCGTCGCCAGCCGCAAGAATCCAGGCGTGGTTTGGGTGCACAACGATTCCGGCGACGCTGCTCGCCTCTACGCCATCGACACGAAAGCCACGTTGTTGGGCATCTGCGCGGTCTCCGGCGCGCACGCACGCGACTGGGAAGACATCGCCGTCGGGCCCGGCCCCGATCCAAACCAGCAATACCTGTACATCGGCGATATCGGGGACAACAACGCCCGGCATCCCTCCGTGCGGGTCTACCGTGTGCCGGAGCCTGATCTGAACCCGGACCGTCCTTTTGGCGAGATGCCTATCGGCCCGGCCGAGACAATCGAGCTGACCTATCCGGGGGGCCCGAGAGACGCCGAGACGGTGCTGGTGGATCCCCAGACCAAGGATATCTACCTCATCACCAAGCGAGACCTATTCTGCAAGGTTTATCGCGCCGCCTGGCCTCAGTCGACGACATCGCCGGTTGAGCTTGAGCGCGTCGCGGTCCTGCCCTGGGCCCTGGCGACGGGAGGAGACGTCTCTCCCGATGGACGAGAGGTCATTGTCAGGAGCCCCCACAACGCCTCGCTGTGGGCCCGTCCGGATGGAGAACCTCTCTGGCGGGCCTTCCAGGGCAGACAGGTCGGGCTCCTACTGGCGAACGAGCCTCAAGGCGAGGCCATCAGCTTTGACAACGAGGGCCGGGGTTACTTCACCCTCAGCGAGAAAGCCAACCCGCAGCTCTACTATTTCGAGCGGATCGTTGACACCGACACCAGCGCATTATCGGACACATCTTCGAACCTTTAGGCCTCAGTGTTCGCACCTGCCAACGGCGGGCCAGCGTCCCCTGCCTCACAGCAAGACCGTAGCTCTTGGTGCCACATGACAAGGCATTTTCGGGGCGCGCAAGGGAGCTCTGTGGTTTAAGTAGCGGCTCATATATGCCGATTCCTGGATAGTCAGTCCTTGGGCGGCATGTTCTGGGACGGCTGGCAGGGAAGAAGATGGTGCAGTGGCAGGAATCCGAAAATGCTGGGACGGATAACAAGGCTTGAGTTCATCATCGTCACCGTGGCATTTCTGGTGCTGATGTTATGCAGCAAGCCGCCCAGGCCGGGCAGCGCGAACGTGGAGGGTTTCAACCGTCAGACTCCCACTTCGCAGGAGACCATAACGGAGACGGTTATCGAGCAGCAGACTCCTGCGGTTGAGGTGAACGAGGCGGAACCCACCTATCCGGAACCCGCATCGGCCGATGACCCCGACCCTCAGCCTGAGGTCAATGGAGTATCGGCGCAACCGGAGCAGAAGCCGACGCGGATGGCAACGGTCGACGCCCGGAACTGCAGTGGCCTGAAGTACGACCAGATCATGCAGGGCGAGATTACCGTCAGATGGGTTTGGAACGGCCAGAAGCTTGTCCCAGAGAAGGTCTGCGTTGTCGAAGAGGCCAACGGGGTCAGCACAATCTGGGGATTTGACCAGCGGGGCAATGCCGTGCTGTCCGAGGTGGGGGCGTCCCCTGATTCAGGCCAGTAGCAACCGCCGCCCCGCCCGCTGTTGATCGCTCGGACCTCGCAGGCCCCAAGGCCATACGGCATTCCCCCAGCCCTAAATGTGAGAGAATGAGCGGAGGCGTATCCTCTCACGACCTGCTCCTCTCGGATGACAGGAGGTGCCGCCATACGCATGGAACAGGGCATTATCCGTTGACGCGGGACATTCAAATGAGTATCTTGATGGTAGACGCGCATGGTGCCCGCTGACCTCACCGCCGAGGATGGAGAGGTTGATCTGGCGCTTTGCGTGGTCGGCTTAGGACCTCCCGCTGCGGTGGAAATGGCGGGTGCAGCAGGAGCTCAAGAAGGAAGAAAGGAGGTCGCCGCACGGCCTCATCCGGCTAACGCTCAAGGCCGGCTCAGTATGGTCTGAATCCATTTTTGATCTGGAAGGAGGACAGTCATGTCGAAGAGAATGACGTACTTGGTTTCAGTGTGCCTGATGCTGGTCTCAGCCGGCGGCGCTTCGGCGG
>CAZGRF010000350.1:0-4448 GCA_964527825.1 uncultured Pirellulales bacterium | reverse complement strand
TGTCTCCCGGCGGTGGCAGGTCCGGTTCGTCACCACGGTTGACAGTCGAGGCATCTCCACCCTATTCTACGGCTAAACATGTTGTTTGTGTTCCCGACGGCACGCAGTTGTTCCTGAAGGGGGCGTCTGCGGGAGCGTTTACGCGGGCGGATAGCTCAGTCTGTGCGGACTCGTCGGCATCAGGGCCGAGGGAGGCCAACGCCCGGGGCAGGCACAGTCGGGCCGCCGCGCATATTATGTAGGTAGGCACACGGGGTGAAGCGTCCCAGGATACTGCTGGTCAATCCGCCGATTCACGATTTCGCGGCCTATGATTTCTGGCTGAGACCCTACGGCCTGCTGAGCGTTGCAGGGCAGTTGCGGGGCCGGGCTGACTTCGTCTGTTTCGATTTCCTGGATCGCTTGCATCCTTTGATGGTCGGGCGGTCGGAACTGCAGTCCGACCGATGGGGGCGAGGTCGTTTCTACGGTGAGCGCATCGCAAGGCCGGCGTGCCTGACGAACATCCCCCGATACTTCAGACGGTTTGGACTGCCGCGCGACTGCTTTCGGCAGCTTCTTCGCGGCCAGAGGCCGTGTGATTATGTGTTGGTTCAGACGATGATGACCTATTGGTACCTGGGCGTGGCGGAAGTCGTCGAAGAGGTCCGCCGGGCTTGGCCGGCTGCGAAGATCGTGCTGGGAGGCAACTACGTCACTCTCTGCGCCGACCATGCGAGATGTCTGGAGGCGGACCTGCTCGTGCCGGGTACGGACCTCGAGCCGTTGTGGAACTTCCTGGAAATCGCGCCTGATCCGGATCAGCCTGCATTGTGGGAGGCCTACGACCCTCCCGGCGCGGGCGTGCTCAAGCTGACCGATGGCTGTCCCTTCAAGTGCACCTATTGCTCAGTGCCGAAAGTCTACAGCGAATTCAGGCCCCGATCGCAGGAGCGGTCGCTGGCTGAATTGGACCTGCTCGCATCCCTGGCCGTCGGGAACATCGCCTTTTATGATGATGCTTTGTTGTTTGATGCACAGGCTGTCCTCGTTCCTTTTCTGGAGGAACTGGTTCGGCGACGCAGTTCAGTGAATCTCCATACGCCGAACGCGCTGAACGCACGCTTCGTCACCACGGAGCTGGCCGGACTGATGGTCCGGGCCGGCTTCAAGACCTTCTACCTCGGCTTTGAAAGCCGGTCCCGGCGCTGGCAGCAGAACACCGGCAGCAAGGTCTACGCAGAGGAGTTTGCCGAGGCGGTCCGCCATCTCCTCTCGGCTGGAGCCGATCCTGCGAATATCACGGCGTATCAAATCCTCGGCCATCCGCACAGCGACGTTCAGGAACTGGAGGCTTCGATGCAATTCGTCCACAGCCTGGGCGTTCGCGGGATGCTGGCCGATTTCTCACCTATCCCAGGCACGCCGGACGGCGACGCCTGCCGTCAGTGGGTGGACATGGACGAACCACTCATGCACAACAATACCGCCTTCCCTGTCATTCGCCTGGGCTCTGATGAAGTGAATCGTTTGAAGGAGCTTCAGCGCCGGCTCAACCGCGCGCTTCCCCACGCCGCGTCGATTTGATTCCGTGGCTGCGGGCGGTTATACTGACCCCATGCTAGGACACCGTGTTCACATCAAGAGCTTCGGCTGCCAGATGAACAAGCTGGACACGGCGCTGGTGACCGCTGCGCTCAAGGACGCGGGTTTCCGCTTGACCAGCAATGTCAAAGACGCCGATGTGGTGCTCATCAACACCTGCTCGGTGCGGGAGCACGCCGAAGCGCGCGTGTTGTCGCACCTGGGGCATCTCAGATACCTCAAGCGGCAAAGACCCAGCATGGTTGTGGCTGTGATGGGTTGCATGGCGCAGCGGCTCGGCGACAGGCTGCTCGAACACGATGCCGTCAACATAGTCTGCGGACCCACGCAGATTCCTCGACTCACGGGCCTCATTACCGAGGCTCTGGTGCAAAATGAGAAGCAGCTTGCCGTCACTGCCGAGATTCGTCAGGAGGACAGAGCGCAGGAGGATTCGCTGGAGCGGTTTGAGTCCGCGTGCAGCAGAGACGGCGACGGGGACGGATCGTCACCCGGTCAGGCCTTCGTGCGTGTGATGCGAGGCTGCAACAACTTCTGTACGTACTGCGTCGTCCCGTATGTGCGGGGTCCTGAGGTTTGCCGTGCGCCGGCTGTGATCGCCGAGCAGGTCAGAAGGCTTGCGGACCAGGGCGTCCGGCAGGTGACGCTCCTCGGGCAGACGGTGAACGCGTACCAGTATCCGGCGGGCGAGAGAGTCTATTCCCTGGCTGACTTGCTCTCCACAGCGGCCCAGGTGGATGGCATCGAGTGGATTCGCTTCGTAACGAGCTATCCTTCCGAAGAGTTCTACGACGAGATTCTCCAAGTCATGGCGTCATCGGAGAAGGTGTGTCCTTGTCTTCACCTGCCGGCCCAGAGCGGGTCGGACCGGATTCTCCGCGCGATGAACCGGCGCTACACGGCCCGGCAGTACTTGGAGCTTCTGGATCGCGCCAGGAGCATAGTCCCGGATATTGCCTTGGCCGGCGATTTCATTGTAGGTTTTCCCGGTGAGACCGAGGAGGATTTCCGAGCAGCCGTCGACCTGGTGCGGCGGGCGCGATACCGAAATTGCTTCATCTTCAAATACTCGCCCCGGCCTGGCACGACCGCCGACCGACGGCATCAGGATACCGTGCCGGATGAGGTCAAGCAGCGGCGCAACGTCGAGTTGCTGGCCATTCAGGAGGAGATCAGCAGGACGCTCAGCCAGGACTTCCTTGGACGAACGGTCCGCGTTTTGGTGGAAGGACCGAGCAAGAAAGCCCATGTCAATCCCACCGACCGTGTGGACAACCCCCAGTTGGTGGGCCGCACATCGACCGACCATATTGTTGTATTCAACGGTCCTCTTTCGTTGGCAGGGCGGTTCGTCGACGTTCGCATCACGCGAACCTCACCTTTGACGCTCTTCGGTGAGCTTTCCCGGTGAGTGCGGCCCGCAGCTAATAGGCGTTCCAAAGATACATGAGTTGAGGCGCGCTCAACTCGTACAGCGTCGCACGGTTGAGCTTCAGGCTGTTCGCGCTCTTGGCATTCAACAGACCCATGAACGAGAACGGTCGGCGGTACTCGATGACCTGTGCGTCCAGTATGCCCGCCTTTGACATGACGGTCGCTATAGCGTCGTCGAGATATCCAACCTTGTCGATGAGCTTCGCGTCGAACGCTTTCGGTGCTACGTAGACGCTGCCATCGGCAAGCTGCCTGACCTCGTTGGCGGTTAGAGCATCAGCCCGGCCTTTCTGGACCACTTCGACAAACCGCTCGTAGGCGGGCGTGAGCAGTCGTTCCCGGAGGTAGTCCAGTTCTTCCTGCGTTGGCGTTCGGAAGGAGCTGGGCCAGTCCTTCTTCGCGCCTTCCGTCAGAAAGACGGGGTGAATCCCGAGCTTGTTCTGAAGCAGGTCTTCGAAAACGAAGTGACTCATGGCGACGCCGATGGAGCCGGTGATGGCGGTCGGCTCGGCGACGATCTCCTCGCAGGCAACCGACGCGTAGTAACCGCCGGAGGCGGCAACACCCTGCATGAAGGCGACGACGGGCTGGCCTTCTTCTTCGCGGTATCTCCGTATCTCCTGGTAGATGCGATCGCTGCCGGAAATCGTTCCGCCGGGGGAGTTCACCCGGACAACCAGGCCTTTGACGTTTCGATCCCGGCGTGCCGCCTTGAGCTGGCGGCAGACTTCATCCGCCTGCTCGTCGTTGATTATCCCGTCCAGGTTGACCAGGACGATCCTGTTAGACGGAGGGCCTTCACGGACAATGAGCGTCTCGTATTGCCGAACCTGTCCCGTTGCAATGAACGCCACGACGCCGATCAATAGGAGGAACATCCCGATGTTGGCAAGGACCGACAGGCAGAAAAGGATTCCCCAGAATATCCGCCAGGCGCTCGACCTCCTTGCGGGTCTCTGAAAGGCCTGATACGGCGGCGCCTCACGCGGGGTTTGGGCCGCCGGAGGTTCAGGATTCGGTCGCCCCGGACCGAGTGGGGAAGATTCCAAGTAGTCGTTGTTCTGGTTGAATTCCATTTGTAGCTCCTTGAAAAGAACGGAGCTATTATAGTCAGGGAGATCGCTGCTGTCAAATCGCGCTGTAATGGAGCGGCCGTTCCTTCTGTGCCCACGCTGGTAGAGACGCAAGGTCTTGCATCTCGCGGTCCAGGCTAATCCGTCTCATTGGGATCCGGGTCCTGGACGCCGGATTCGAGCAGATTGCGGACTTCCTGCCGGACGTCCTCCGGTTTCAGACCCACGTTCACTAGCGCCTGGGCGGCGCTGTCCTCGCTCTTGCGGAGCAGGCCCAGAAGGATGTGACCGGTACCGACGTAATCGTGCCCCAGAGCTCTCGCTTCCTCGCAGGCGTACTCTATCACCTCCCAGCCG
>CAZGRF010000349.1:0-4475 GCA_964527825.1 uncultured Pirellulales bacterium | reverse complement strand
CAGCGTTGTCATCTCGAAATACCCGGGCATCTCGAGCGCGCCATCACCGGTATACGACATGGCAATATCGGACTTGCTGTAGCCGGCCGTGTCATCGGTGATGCGGATTTGTCCATTCACCAACGACGCCGTCGCTCCTTCGAGGACGTTGTTGTTCAGATGATCGACCAAGTCTCCAAGCGTGGTGCCTTCAGAAACCGTGAAGCTCGATCCGACGAACGCGGTCCCGTCGGGGCGGATACCGGTAAACTCAATCGTTCCGGTCTGACCAGTTCCCAACTTGCCGTCCGTGCCTGAGCCGCCAGAGAACTGATCAAGCTGGCCAATTTCCGTCGTATCTGTAGCGTCCGTCCCCACATCAGATGTGAAAGTCAGGTTTGAGGCCAGCACTTGGGTCCGAACCGTGCTGGAAGCGTCAGAGCTGAGATTACCCGTGATGACAATGTTGGAGGTCTGTCTGGCAGGCAGCGCAACATCGTAGGGCACCCGAATGCCGCTGTCGCCGGGAATCTGAAACCCGTCTTCCTCGCCTGTAAGGCCAAGGCGCTGTACGCGATACCCCGTGGATGGGTCGACCAGATTTCCGTTTTCATCCACACCGAATGTACCGGCGCGCGTATACATGGAGCGCTCACCATCACTGACAACGAAATAGCCCTGCCCCTCGATCGCCACGTCCAGCGGATTACCCGTGTTGACAATACTGCCCTGCCCCATGTTTGGCGTTACGCCCGCGACGCCGACACCACTGCCCATCTGTTGTGGGTTGGTTCCGCCGATCTTTTCCGTCGGCTGCGAGGCTTGTTGGAGAGTCTCGCCCAACAGTTCCGTGAAACTGACTCGGCTAGTCTTGAAGGCGGTCGTATTGACATTTGCGAGGTTATTACCCGCCACATCGAGCATCTTCTGGTGAGCCTGGAGTCCCGTCACCCCAGATGACAACGCGTAACTCATCTTTCTTGTCTCCTACTATTGATAATGCCGATTCTGCGGTCATTCCCGAATTGACAATACGTTGGCCAGATCCACCTCCCGGCCATCCACGACCAGCGAGATATCGCCGCTGCTACCTAGGGCGACCTCCTCCACCACTCCTGTCAGAGCCTCCTGAGTCCCGTCAGATGCCGTAGCCGTGAACGACACTTCCTTTCCAATTAGGGAACTGGCGTAGCTGCGTTGAACGGAATCCAGCACCATGCCGAAGGAGCTGTTCATGCTTTCCAGTTGCTCGAGCTGCGAGAACTGCGCCAATTGTGCCGACATGTCCTGGTTGTCCATTGGCTCCAGCGGATTCTGGTTCTGAAGCTGAGCGACCAATAGCGTCATGTAGTTCATTTGAAGATCGCTGGCGGTGTTGGTGCTTCCGACTGTATCCATGGGTCTGAGTCCTGTACAAAGATCGCGCACCGCAATTGGCAACGTGCTGCGTAACTCAACTTGTCAAAACGGCCTACATCATGGCAAGGGAGCGAAGCAATCGGCGTGCCACACACAAGAGCCACCCCAGAGGAAAACGACACCGGTGAGCTTAACTATCCGCCAATACAGTAGCTTAGACGTCGAGGATGTTCTCTTCATTTGTCCCGATGCTCTGCCAACGGTGCGAATGATCAGGACGAATTCTCCATTGGAGACGGAGAATCCTGCCTTCATCGGATCGTCTCGGCCCATGCGAATGAGGTTTTTCTTTCACGCGACACCGTGACATCAACAAGTCCCATAAGAAGCACGCCACGTTCCCTGTCCGGATGCTCGGTTTGCCTTTGTCGCACTCACGTTGGACTATGTGTCCCATAAAGACGATGGTCGCGGGTGTGCAGTGAATCCGCCTACTTGGTGACATGCGGTATCCGGTCCAATAAAAATTAAAGATGCCTGAAATGTGCTGTCGATTGGTCCGGTATCCAAAAGACGACCCGACCTAGACCAATGCGTTGACGATGAGGTGGTATGAGCATATTGCGAAGGATCGCAGTTGTCAGCAAAGACGCACAGATCCATGATCTCACACAGAAGATTGCTCACGAAGCATTTGCGGCAGATGACTTGACCGAGGCGCTTGATCTTGTCGAGACGGTGACACCGGACTTGACGGTCGTTGACGGGGATTTTCCACCGACCCTCGTTGCCGACTTCCTAGACAAGATCAACCATAATGCAGGCCAACCCCCGGTAACGGTTGTCGTGGCGCTGCGGCCGACGCCGTTCTGCAAGCATGACTATGTTCGCGCCGGGGTGTCACACTATCTGGCAGGTGAGGAAGACTGCCGACGTCTGCATGACATCGCCCTGCAAATTCGTGACAACGTTCAGCGCACCGGCAGTGACGAAAGCACCGCTGGCGACTACTTTGTCAACGACCGTGCCGCTGCAGTAGCCATGGTCGGTCGAAGCAAGGCCATACGCCACGCTCTCAAAATGATCGAGCTCGTCGCCAAGAGTCAGTGCAATCCGTTGCTGGTTCTCGGAGAAACCGGGACCGGCAAGGAAATCGCGGCGAGAGCCATTCACCTCCTCCGACATGCGGAGGAGCCGTTCGTTGCCGTCAACTGTGCCGCCCTGACGGCGAATCTTCTGGAGAGTGAGCTTTTCGGACATGTCAGAGGTGCGTTTACCGGCGCCGATCGTGACAAGACGGGATTGTGCGAATTCGCCGGCAACGGGACCATCTTCCTCGACGAAATCAGCGAGATGCCGCTCGAGTTGCAGGCAAAGCTCCTGCGCGTCCTTCAGGAACGGACCTTCCGCAGGGTAGGCGGCGTCAAAGACATTGCGTGCACAGCGACAGTCATCGCCTCGAGCAATCGCAACCTGAAGAAGGAGGTGCAAGAGAAGCGCTTCCGGCAGGACCTCTACTATCGACTCAACATCTACCCGATCACGATGGCCCCATTAAGGTCGCCGGATCGCAGAGAGGATATCGGTCGACTGGCCGAGTACTTTCTCAAGACCTCCGATATCCAGCCCGCGACGGAGAAGAGAGCCATGTCGATCACGAGACTGGCGATCGAAGCACTGGAAAGCCATGAATGGCCCGGCAACGTGCGAGAGCTCCGAAACGTCATTGAGCGCGCCATCCTTCTTGAGCCAACGGACAAAATCGGCCTCAACAGTATTGTAATCGAGTCTCCCGACGGCGAAGACCACTTCGGCGGCTCTACCAAAACACGCGTCAAGGACTTCTCGCTGGAGAAGGCGGAGCGTGAGCTCATTGCGCACGCTCTGCACGAGACGGGCTGGCAGAAGACCCAGGCGGCAGCTCTGCTCGGCATCACCCGCGCCACGCTTTATGCCAAGGTCAAGCAGTACAATATCCAGAAACAGACTCCGCACGAGGCTGGAGAGCATATAGCACCCTCCCCCGTATCCACCCCGGAACCCGTCACAGCAGAGTGACCGACACTCCGCGTTCGATTGCCTTTCGCACAGCATTCGTGCCCACGTGTGCCGGGTCACGCTGCACCGCGTGCCAAGCTTGGGCGCGTTGCTCCTCACCATGCATCGGTGTCCTTGCTGTCAGAAAATCCGCCGACTCGTATAGAATCATGACACCGTTGAAACGCACGCTCGCAGAAAAGTGATTCTGCAAACACGCGGTTTCAGGTCTGCGACTTACATCACACCACTGGTCCGCACGAGGACCAGAGCACTTGGCACGCGTGTTGCTGTGGCAGAGAAGAAGGGCATGGGCCGCGCTCTGGGCACGTCAACAGGACCCCGGCAGCCAGCGGCCCCACTGAAAAGAAACGATATGCCATGGCCATAAGAAAGCAACAGCCGAAACGCCGAAAGAAAATGCAGACGGACGTTCCGCTTGACGAGGAGCTCTTCGCGACTCCCGTCATCGAGCCGCAACAGGCCGACATCTTCGCTTCCCTCATCGGTTTCGCGTCCGAGCCCATCGACGATGAGCTTCACGTCTCGCCCAAGACCCCGCGGCACGCGGCACGGCTGCGTTCCCTGACTGATCGGTTCTCACCCATGCAGATCGGTTTGTTGGCTGGCATCGTGTTTGTCGCCGCGAGCCTTGCCTACGTCCTGATTCAGAAGATCGAATCGGCAGGCTACCAGAACGGACCGCCTCCCTCGAGTCCGCCACAGAGCGTGTATGTGCCTCTACGGACGGCCGTCACCGAAACGCCGGCTCTACCTTCTTCTCCATCGCCCGAACCCGTTACCTCAATCCAAAGGACGGACATCGATCTGCCCAATCCCGAGCCACTGTCCCTGCTGATCGCGGACGGGCTCTATTTGCGCGGCGATTTTGAGAGTGCACTTGTCACCTACGACAGGCTCTTTCAGGGGCTACCTCCTACAGAAGAGCAACAGCCCTTGAGAGATTTCCTGCTGTTGCGAATGGCCCTGTGCAGCAAAAACAGCGGCAATGTCAACCGAGCCGATAGCCTGTTCCGCGCAGTGTCGCTCAGCCGGCTGCCGATGTTACGGGCGTTGGCACGATATCATCAAAGCGCCAC
>CAZGRF010000348.1:0-4477 GCA_964527825.1 uncultured Pirellulales bacterium | reverse complement strand
CTCCCAACGTCTGCAAAACGGTGGACATCGGCATCTGCATGCGAGCCGGAATACTCGCCCGCGAACGCTTTCCCTCCACTTCGCCTGGGGCTCCCGGTTCTGTGCTGGAAGTCCGCCACAGGTGGATCCGCCGCCCAACCCGCGTAAGCGCCGTGCAACGGCCGTGCTGCCCCAGCACCAGGCATTGATCCCGGAAAGCCGCCACCGGACGCCATCAAATATGGGCCTTTCAGCCACACAGGCCCGCTCCCAGGGGAATTTTCCTGCGAAATTATCGCGGTAAAAGTGCTTGACAGGGTGCGACAATTTCGCTAATCATTTGGAGTTTCGCGTTTCGCGTGATGTAAGCAAGACAGTTTAGAGGCAGTTTGGAGGTATTTGTGGCTAAGCAGTTGGCGCGGGAACTCATCAATGCCGGGGTACATTTCGGCCATGGTGTCAGTCGATGGAATCCGAAGATGGCTCCGTTTATCTTCGCTAAGCGGGGCAATATTCACATCATCGATGTCAAACAAACGCTCAAGGGCATATTGATTGCCAAGAAACTGCTCGCGGATATTGTCGCGTCCGGCAGTGATGTCGTCTTCGTAGGGACGAAGCGGCAGGCCCAGAAGGCCGTCGAAGCGGCGGCCAAAAGGTGCGGCATGCACTATGTCTCGGAACGATGGCTTGGAGGCATGCTCACCAACTTCAGGACCATTCGTTCGCGCTTGCAGCGTTTGGAGCAGCTCGAAGCCATGGATCAGGACGGCACGCTCGAGGCCGAGAGCAAGAAGCAGGCTTCCCGCCTGAAGCGCGAGATGCGCAAGATTCGTACGAACCTTGACGGTGTGCGCAAGATGTCGCGTCTGCCGGGGGTCATCGTGGTGGTGGATGCCAAAAAGGAATACCTGGCGCTGCGAGAGGCAGCCAAGCTCGGTATCCCCACCGCCGGCGTGCTCGACACGGATTCAGATCCTGACAGTGTGGATGTGGCCATTCCCGCCAACGACGACTCCATTCGCGCCGTCGAGATCATTCTGAACGAACTGGCTGATGCGGTGGCGATCGGCAAGACGATGGTTTCGGTCCGACAGCACGAGACCGAGCCGCGACCCAGACGGGCTCGGCCCGGCAGAAGGTCGGCCTTGGCCCGTGCCGACGGAGCCTCCGCGGCTGCCGTGGCCACGGTCGACGAGCAGGCGACGGAGCCGGAGGCGGCTGAGCCTGACGTGACATCCGACCCGGATGAGGCCACCCCGCAGCAGGAATCCGGTCAAGCCCCCTCTGACACTTAGGGGCCGAACGGCCCTCCCCCTTGTGACGCTGGACAAGACACCCAAGAGACGAGAGTCTTGAAGGGGCTGCTGCGTAGAGAAACGCGGATTCGGCATCTGTGAACGACGTGGGGATGTATGTGGTTTGACGAGTAGTGGTTTCTATGCTTTTCTGGTAAGGTACAGCCTGAATAGTGGGCAAGACAGGAGTCGACGAGATGGCGGAAATATCAGCTTCAGCGGTCATGAAACTGCGCAAGATATCCGGGCAGGGCATGATGGACTGCAAGAAGGCCCTGGCGGAAGCCGACGGTGATATCGACCAGGCTATGGACATACTCCGCAAGAAGGGCCTTGCCACACTGGCCAAGCGCGCCGAAAGAGAAACGTCAAATGGCCTGGTGGTATCCAAAATGAGCGCTGACGGCAGAACCGGCGTGCTCGTCACACTCTGCTGCGAAACCGATTTCGTGGCCAAGAGCGCGGACTTCGTCGCTGCGGCGCAGACCCTTGCCGACTACGCCATGTGCTGTCCGGCCGACGAGGGAGCGGACAATCTCCTTCAGACCAGTAAGGATGGCAAGTCGTTCAATGACGTTCTAACCGAGCTCGTCAGCAAGACCGGCGAGAAGACCCTCGTCGGAGACTACGCCCGATTCGCACTGTCCGGCCCCGGATTGATCGCCTCGTATGTTCATTTCAACGGCAAGGTCGGGACCATGCTGGAGATCGAAACGAGCGACGACAACGTGGCCAAGGCCGACTCTGTCAAGCGAACTGCTTTCGACATTGCCATGCACGTCACCGCCAGCAAACCCTTGGCGTTGAACAAGGCAGGGCTTGATCCCGATGTGATCGAGCGTGAGAAGGCGGTCTACGCCGAACAGGTCAAGAACAAGCCCAAGGAGATCGTCGACCGCATCGTCGAAGGCAAGCTGAAAAAGTTCTATGCCGACAATTGTCTGCTGGAGCAGCCCTTTGTGAAGGACGACACGAAGACCGTCCAGCAGGTCCTGGTCGAAGCCACCAAGCAGGCAGGCGGTCAGGGAGCCGTCAAGCGGTTCGTCAGGTTTGAAGTCGGGTAACCGCGGCCCGCAGGACCTTCCAGCGAGGCGGCTCGCAACGGAGTACGTGCCAAGGAAGAGTGAACGCTGAAGTGATGGGTCAGTGCAGGTACCAACGCGTGTTGCTCAAGCTCTCCGGGGAGAGCTTCTGCGAGCCCGGCGAGTTCGGCATCGACGGCGCGTCGCTGAGATCGCTCGCTGAGCGTATCGCGGAGATCTGCAAGCTTGGGCCCCAGGTTGCGGTGGTCGTCGGGGCGGGCAACATCCTGCGCGGGGAGACCTTCTCGCAAACCAGCCACATCCCGCGCAATACCGCCGACTACATGGGCATGCTGGCCACCATCATCAACGCCTGCGCCTTGCAGGAGACCCTGGAGAAGCTGGGCCAGCCGACGCGGGTCCTGAGCGCCATTGAAGTGGCGGCCATGTGCGAGCCGTTCATCCGACGTCGGGCCTTGCACCATCTGGAACGCGGCCGGGTCGCCATTCTGGCCGGCGGGACGGGAAATCCTTTCTTCACCACGGACACCTGCGCCGCCCTGCGCGCATCGGAACTGGAAGCGAACCTGCTGATCAAGGCAACCAAAGTGGACGGCGTCTACACGGATGATCCCAAAAAGGACCCGCGTGCCAAGCTCCTTAGACACCTGTCCTACGACGACGTGATCAAGCAAGGCCTCCGCATTATGGACCACGCCGCCATTAGCCTGTGCCGGGACAACAAGATCCCGATTGTTGTGTTGAATATCTTCAAGAAAGGAAATATCACCAAGGCGATCTGCGGCGAGCAGGTGGGCACTCTGATTGACAATTGATGATTGACCGCCAAGAGGCGCCCCGAGCGCTCGGGGGATCAGCAATAATCA
The DNA here is from genome assembly GCA_964527825.1 of uncultured Pirellulales bacterium. Classification (GTDB taxonomy): domain Bacteria; phylum Planctomycetota; class Phycisphaerae; order Sedimentisphaerales; family Anaerobacaceae; genus JAFGLV01. The sequence goes on along the minus strand of CAZGRF010000348.1, from coordinate 1,291 downwards.
CTTATCAATGATCCATAATCAATGCAGAGGGTTAGGCGATGCCGACACAGAAAGTCATCTCCGAGAGCAAATCCAAGATGCAGAAGGCCCTGGACGTGCTGCAGGATGAATTGAAGGCATTCCGAGGAGGCCGGGCCAACCCCGGGCTCGTGGACCATCTGAAGGTGGAATACTACGGCAACCCGACACCTCTGAAGTCACTGGCTACCATCTCTGCACCTGAAGCAGACATCCTCATGATCAAGCCGTTCGACCCGGCCTCGACAAAGGACATCGAGAAGGCGATCAAGAGCAGCGATTTGAGCATCGCGCCCATCGTCGAGGGCAAGTTTATCCGGCTCAACATCCCGCCCCTGAGTGAAGAACGAAGAAAACAGCTCGTTCAGCAGGCCAAGCAGGCTGGCGAGCAAGCAAAGATCAGCGTTCGCAGTATTCGACGCGACGCCAACAAGAGCCTCGAACAACAGCAAAAGGACAAGGTCATCACGGAGGATGACCTCCAGAGCGCCAAGAAACAGATCGACGATATCACCAAGGAGTCCACGGATAAGGTGGACAGCCTCGTTGGGCACAAGTCCAGCGAGATCATGAATAGCTGACATCCCTGCCTCCGACCCGGATAAGGCGCCCGCATGGCCTCCCCCAGCCCGCAAGGGCGCCACGGTGGGATCTCGTCTGTTCCGCCCAGACAGCATACACACCGACACCCACTTGACCGTGCCGCCGCACCCGAACGACGTATTGACCGGTTCGGCCCGTTGCCAAAACGATGATTTCCACCTTTAACTTCTCGGATAGCCTGTACTACAATAGGGCATCTTCAGTCATTCATTATTGCGGGAGTAAAGACAATGGAAGGTCAAGCACAGAACAGGCCAAGCGTACCATGGAAACGGAAGTCCAGGAAGTGGCCCTGGGTGTTGCTGGGCATCCTGGTCGTCCTCCTACTGGCGTTGATTCTCACGCCGGTCTATTTGTCCTCGGATGGTTTCAGGCGAATGATCCAGGCGAAGATCAGCCGCTCCACCGGAGGCCAAATCAACATCGGCGACCTTTCCGTCGGATGGCTCAAAGGAGTCCAGGTCTCTGACTTCAGCTTTCGCGACGCCGCCGGTTGGGCCAGCGTGAACGTCAAGGCCGTCGATGCGCAGCCACACCTGGGCGCGCTGTTGGGCGGGACTCTCTCTCTAGGTCAGACCGTTATCGACAGTCCGCAGATTGAGATCGACCTGCGCAAACGACCTTCTGTGGCGCCGGCCACCAAGCCCCCGCAGGCTCCGCGGACCGTCGG
>CAZGRF010000347.1:0-4509 GCA_964527825.1 uncultured Pirellulales bacterium | reverse complement strand
GCCCCGATTGGTCAGAGCCTGAATGCCTGAGAGCCTGCACGCATGGCCTGTGGTCAAAAGACCATAAATTCGCTTGCGGGTGAGCCGCAGGGCCCGTACAATCGGCCGGACAACGGACGAGTAAGATAAGGAAACGTATGCTCGCGAGGCTGCACAGCGTGACCCTCGAAGGCATTGAGGGCGTTCTCTGCGAAGTGGAGGTGGATATTGCGCGCCGGGGCTTCGAGAAGCCGATCATCGTCGGCCTGCCCGACGCGGCTGTCAAGGAGAGCGCCGAGCGCGTCCGCAGCGCGATCCTCAACTGCGGCTACAAGTATCCCAAGACCCAGTCGGTTGTCAACCTGGCCCCGGCCGACGTCAAGAAGGCCGGACCGGCGTTCGATTTGCCGATTGCGCTGGGTATGCTCATCGGCGAAGGGGCCTTGGCGGGGCCCACGCTCAAGGACTACGTCATCGTCGGCGAGCTGGCATTAGACGGGCGGGTGCGTCCCGTCAACGGGGTCCTCAGCATGGCGATGACAGCCGCGGCCCACGGCTTTGGCCGGATGATCGTGCCACTGGAGAACGCTCAGGAAGCCGGCGTGGTGCAGGATATCGAGGTCTTCGGTGTCGGTTCCTTGGCCCAGGCGGTGGGCTTTCTTTCGGATCAGCTTCCGCTTGACCCGACCGTGACGGACATCGACGAGCTTTTCAGCGTCGCGTCGCACTATGACGTTGACTTTGGCGATGTGAAGGGTCAGGAAAGCGTCAAGCGGGCGCTGACGGTGGCCGCAGCCGGCGCACACAACATCATGATGATCGGCCCGCCGGGAGCGGGCAAGACGATGCTGGCTCAGCGACTGGCGACGATTCTGCCTGCGCTGAGTCTGGGCGAGTCGCTCGAAACGACGCGTATCTACTCGGCCGTTGGACTGCTAAGGAAGGACCAGGCGCTGATGGCCACGCGGCCCGTGCGGGCGCCGCATCATTCGGCCAGCGGTCCGGCCCTGATCGGGGGCGGGTCGTCCCCGCGTCCGGGCGAGTTGTCACTGGCCCACTACGGGATCCTGTTTCTTGATGAGTTCGTGGAGTTTCCCCGCCACGTGCTCGAAATGATTCGTCAGCCGCTTGAGGACGGCTTTGTCATCGTCTCGCGGACCAAGAAGACGATACAGTTTCCCGCCCAGTTCATGTTGGTCGCGGCGATGAACCCTTGCCCGTGCGGGTATTTCGGCAGCAGGCTGCGCGCCTGCAAGTGCACGCCGGGCCAGATCGCGCGCTATCTCGCCAAGGTCTCCGGCCCGCTCGTGGATCGGATCGACATTCACATCGATGTCCCTGCCGTGGCGTTCGGCAAGCTGCGCTCGAAGGCTCGGCAGATTGACTCGGAAGCGCTACGGGCCGGCGTCACGCGCGCCAGAGAGATCCAGACGCGCCGCTTCGGCGACGGACGCGTCATGACGAACGCTCACATGAACCATCGGCAGCTCGAGAAATTCTGCAAGCTCGATCCGGCCGGCGAACTGCTATTGAAAGAGGCAGTGGTCGAGCTGGGACTCAGCGCCCGCGCACACGACAAGATCTGCAAGGTCGCGCGAACGATCGCAGACCTTGACGGTGCCGAAGACATCCGGTCCGAGCACGTCGCCGAGGCGGTCGGCTATCGGAAGTTGGATCGCAAACTCTGATCGTGGCAGCGGAGGTCGTGGAGGCATCGGCCTCGACCGCGACCATGATTCCATGACGGAGGGGATAGTTCTGTGGGTTTTCACGGGGGTGGAGAATCCCTGCGTCCCTCACGTCCCGACTTCCGCACCGACGTGTCTTTGAACGCCTCGGGCCCCAGTACGAACCGAATCCCTGGATGTTCTTGTGCCTTTGTCACGCAAGTGTTTCCATCATCCCCACTTCCGACCAGGATCCCCTCAGAAATGGGCTATCGCAAGGAGCGTGGTGGGAATCGTGCTTGATATGCCGGCGCGAATTCGCTATAATGTTGGTTTTGATTCATGGATCGCGTAGGTCCCGTGGGCCCGGCAGGAGTTGTGTCATCGGCCGTGGGTGATTCATCCGAACCTGAACGGCAATAGGACGTAGAAAAGGAAATGCACCTAGCAAAAGGTCATACCGTCTCCGATTTGCACCTGCTGACAAGCCGCAGCTCGGCTCATCGCCTGATGCCGCGTCTGGACCGCGCGGCTTCCGACGCCGGCCTTTTCGTCCTCAACGGCGATATCTTCGACTTCCAATGGTCCGTATGCTCCCATCTTGATCGATCGCTTGAGTACGCGGAAGACTGGATTGGCAGCTTGGTTTCCCGACACCCGCACTGCCAGTTCGTGTTCATTACGGGCAATCATGACAGCATCCCGGCTTACGAGGAGTTGTTGAGCGATCTGTGCGACCGATACGACAATCTCGCTTGGGAGGCGCACTATTTCACGCTGGGCAGGAAGGTGTTTCTTCACGGCGACGTACGGGAGTCGCACACGCCGGAAACGCTGGCCGCTTATCGAGCACGCTGGCACAAGCGGCCCCAGAAGCGCTGGATCCACGCGGCGTACTTTGTGTTCACGTGGTCTCGGATACCGCGACTGATCCACGCACTCGTGCCGACGCAGCGCCTTACGGCGGGCGTCACGAAGTACCTCCGAGCAGAGTTGGGCCTTGCTTTCGATCAAGTGCGCGACATCTACTGCGGCCACACGCACAGACCGCTGACGGACTATCGTTGGGGGAACCTACGTTTTCACAACACCGGCGCCGCCATCCACGGCGTGCGGTTTCGTATCCAGACCTTCACCTATGATCCGACCGAGTTGGAGCGTGCTTTGCATCGACCTCGCCCTTGCCCGGAGAGGATTAGCGCATTGGCCGAATAGCCCCTGTAGAGACGCAGTATCTTGCGTCTCCGGTATCTCCATGATTCCGCGTCTCCCCGCGTCCTTGCGAAGCCGTCTGTGATCCGGATTCCTCGCTGCCTTCGCCGCGAGAAACCAGACCATCCGATGCGTGAATGCCGCAAACGGCAGCAGTCAGGCGCGCCAGCGGCGCCTCGCCTGCCCTCCTTGGTTAGCTGTCTCCGTCGAGGTCGTTGGCCACGGTATGTTCTATTCGGGTTTCTCACACGCCGTCCTGGCAGAAGATGTCGATTGCCTTCCCATCGACGGCAACCAGGGCCTCGCCGTTCTGCACCGCCAACACCTGCCCCGTCTTCCAGTGCTTCAGCCCTCCGGCGATCGCATTCACCACGCGCTGCGGGATGGACGCCTTGTTCAGGTTCAAATGGATGGGATTCGGCATCCTGGCATAGCCGTTGTTGATGACCACCAGGGCGACATCATCCGTGGCGATGCGTAAAAACGCGTAGACCAGATCGTCCGACCACAGCGTTATGGTCGTCCCGTATTTGAGCGCCGCATTCGCCTTGCGCAGACGAATGAGATCTCGGGTCCATTCGTAGATCTCACGTTCCTTGCGAAATTGTTGTTTCGCGTGGTTGTCGTTGCCGATCACATGCCATGGGAAATCGCGGCGCAGGTCGCGGTCATCGCCGTCCTTCCATCCTTCGAGTCCGACCTCGGTGCCGTAGTAGACCTGCGGTATTCCGCGCACCGTGAACAGAGCACCCAGGCAGAGCTTCGTGACCCGGATGGCCCAGTCGAGCCCCGCGCCGTTGCCAGTGTGCTTGGTTCGGGCGTGGCTCATGATGCGCCGCTGAAGATCGTGATTGTCGAGCAAGGTGACGAGCCTGTTTGCATTGCGGTAGCCACCCTTGAACGTATTGTCTTCGTCAAGTACCCCCAGCGGCTCATTCTCGTTCAACCGAGGACATGCCAGCCAATAGCGCAGGGGCTCATCGAAAATGAGTGTTGACCGCAGGGCTGTGCATAAAGGGAAATCGAATATCGAGTCGAAGTCATGGTAGTTCTGGTACTGCAATAGCTTGCCGACATCCTCCTTGCCTTCGAACAGTACCTCGCCGATCAGATTCACGTTGGGATGCTCGCCGCGGATCTGCGACTTGAAGTAGTGCCAGAACCTGGGCTCCACGTGCTTGACGGTATCCATGCGGATGTTCGCTACCTTGCCCTTGGCAATCCAGTCTTCGATGTTGTTGGCGAAGTAGTCGATTACCTCGGGATTGTCGTGATTGAAGTCCGGCAGGCCTGCCAGCTCCCCCTTGATATCGCCGGACCCTCCTTCGTTGAACCAGGTGGGGTCAAACTGGCCCTTCGCTCCGTATCCCGCATGGTTCACAACCATGTCGAGCACGACCTTCATGCCCTTGGCTTCGCACAAGTCAACGAATCTCCCGAACGTGCTCATGTCCACCGAGTTGGGCAAGCGCGTGCCGTCGAGCAGGCGCTGGTCTATCCGCTCGAAGTTCTGCGGCCAGTAGTAGTGGTAGGGTTCTGAGGTGCCGTGGCTTTGGATGTTTTCGTACACCGGCGTCACCCAGATCGCCGTCACGCCAAGCTCGAGGAGATAGTCGAGCTTGGCGAGAATCCCGTCGAGCGTGCCGCCGTG
>CAZGRF010000346.1:0-4510 GCA_964527825.1 uncultured Pirellulales bacterium | reverse complement strand
TTGCTCAAGAAAGGGGCCGGGCGGGCCAAGGCCATCGCGGCCGTGACCCTGGCCGAGGCCCGCAAGGCCATGGGGTTAGGAGCCTGAACATGGACGAGAAACTCGTGACCGTCGCGCGCTTCGACAGCTACATGGAGGCCGAGCTGGCCCAGCAGAAGCTGGGCGACTACGGGATCAAGGCCGTCGTCATGGGCGAGAACGTCGGCAATATCTACACCGGCGCGCCCGCGGCGCAGGATATCGAATTGCAGACCCTCGAAAGCCAGGCGAAAGAGGCCCTGGACATCCTGGAAAACCGGGAACCACAGGAGTAACCCGTGGCTGATTATCGCGTCAACCTCGATATCTTCGCCGGACCGCTGGATCTGCTGCTTTATCTGGTCCGCAAAGAAGAGGTGGACATCTACGACATCCCCATTGCCAGGATCACCGACCAGTATCTTCGGTATGTCGAGATGCTCAAACAGTTCGACATGGATCTGGCGGGGGATTTCCTGGTGATGGCCGCGACTTTGATGGAGATCAAATCGGCCATGCTGCTGCCCAAGGCCGAGCCGGAGCAGATGGCCGCTGAAGATGGCGCCGACCCACGGTCCGAACTGATCCGGCAACTGTTGGAATACAAGAAGTTCAAGGATGCCGCTAACCTTCTCAATGCCGCGGCGGAGCGACAGAGAGAACGATTCGGACGTCCCACCAACCTCATCGAGCGACTGACGCCGGATGCTGAGCCGGAAATTGACATGGATCAGGTCAGCCTCTGGGACCTCCTGGAGGCCTTCGACGCGGTCTGTAAAGCCACTGGAACCGCGACCTACACGGGCCATATCAAGGATGACACACCTATCGATCTCTATCAGATCGAGATCTTGCACCGCCTGCAGACCGAAGGCGCTATGACCTTCGAACGCGTCTTCGAGTCCAGGCCCAACCGTCTTGTGATGGTTGGGCTGTTCCTGGCCCTGCTGGAATTGATCCGGGACAGGCTCGTCTGGGCCGAACAGAGCGAGTCCACGCCCCACCAGGTTTATCTTCGGGCCCTGACCGACGAGCCGGCTGAGCAGGCTGTCCAGCGGGCCATCCTGGCCGTTGGTGAGGCCGAGGGCGAGCTTCCTTCAAGCGCGGCCCAACCGGAGCAACCCCCTATCCCGATCGCGGAGCTTCCTCTCAAGCGGAGACAGGACAGCTCGCAGCAGCAGAGTGATGAGGGAGTTAGCCGGGACGCTGAAACGACCGAATCGACCGACGCGGACCTCCAGGAGAAGGCGTGGGCCGCTGGTGATAGTGAAAGCAGTGTTTCCTCCCCGGCAAAGGTCTCGCCTGTCCTCCCGATTCCGATCGCGGAACTACCCCCCGAGACCGAGGCTGCCAAGCGAAGGCGACAGCAAACGCCGGACAGCAGCGGCGACAGGGTTGACGACGATTTGGCGTTTGACAAGCCGCAGTAGCCCCCGTAGAATGCGGCGTGTCTTTGGGCCGAAGGGGGGATTCCGCAGGCGCGTGTGCGACGCCGACACACATCGGCTTGTGCAGCACTCGGGTCTCCCAGCCCGTATTGTCAATAGCGTTGATGCTGATATTGTTGGGACTTGCTGCCGAGGGCAGGATCCGGCAGACCGAGCCCGGACGCTTCGGAGCATAGGAAGGATACGACCATGGCGGGCAACGAGATTGAACTGACTGATGCCACGTTCGACGAAATCGTCCACAATGCGGATGTTCCGGTCCTGGTGGACTTCTGGGCGCCCTGGTGCGGACCCTGCAGGATGATGGCTCCCATAATAGAAGAAGTCGCGAAGGATTACGCTGGGAAGGCCAAAATCTGCAGGCTCAATACCGATGAGGCCCGCGACAGCGCCATCGAATTCGGCATCAACGCCATTCCGACGCTCATTCTGTTCAAGGGCGGGCAGATACAGAAGAAGTGGGTCGGCCTGGTAAGCAAGAAGGACGTGAGCGCCGCGATTGACGAGCTTCTTTGAGAATGTCCCACAGAATCATCGAGAGGAAACAACTCGGCGCAGACGTGTTTTGGGCTCAGGTCGAGGCGCCCTTGATCGCCCAGGCCCGACGGCCCGGTCAGTTCATCATTCTCAGCATCAACGACGATTATTCCGAACGCATTCCGCTGACCATTGCAGGAGCCGATCCCGACAAGGGTGTCATCGAACTGATCTGGCAGCGGGTCGGCAAGACCACAGCCGAGCTGGCGGACTTGAACGCCGGAGACAAGATCGCCAACGTCTCGGGCCCGCTCGGCAGGCCTACGCACATCGAGAACTTCGGCGCCGTCGTATGCGTTGGCGGCGGTATCGGCGCCGCCCCCCTGCTGCCTATCGCCACCGCCCTGAAGGCCGCGGGCAATCGGGTCATTTCTATCCTGGGGTTCCGATCTAAAGACCGACTGATACTCGAAACCGAATTTGCCGAGATCAGTGACGAGCTGATCGTGACTTCCGACGACGGTTCCTACGGCCGCAAGGCCCTGATCACCGAGCCGCTCAAAGAGATCTGCAGCCGCGATCCCAAGCCCGATCACGCCTTCGTCATCGGCCCGACCATCATGATGAAGTTCTGCTGCGACGTGACCAAGGAGTTCGACGTGCCGACCCAAGTCTCCCTGAACACGATCATGGTCGACGGGACCGGCATGTGCGGCGGCTGCCGCGTCGAGGTGGACGGCAAGCCCAAGTTCGTGTGCGTGGACGGCCCCGAATTCGACGGCCACAAGGTCAACTTCGACCTCATGATGAAACGCATGAACGCCTACCGGAAGCAGGAGCAGCAGGCGCACGAGCGATATCGAAAGCACCGATGCAAAATCGGCCTCAACCAATGATCGGGATCAATGATGTCTCCGGTAGGGTGGGTTCTCAACCCACGCGGCCCGGGACATCGAACGGACAACGCGTGGGTTGAGAACCCACCCTACGGAAACTGGCACAGTGACGCAAAGAGACGGTAAGCACTCGTTGGAGAAGCTTCTGGCCCATCAGCAAGCGGCTACACTCAAGCCCAAAGATCGCTTCAGCATCCCGCCGCAGGAGATGCCCGAGCAGGACCCGCAGACACGCCGAGGAAATGTCAGCGAGGTCGCGCTGGGCTACACCGAGATGCAGGCGCGGCTCGAAGCGCTGCGGTGTCTGCAATGCAAGACGGCCCCGTGTGTTCAGGGCTGCCCGGTGCGCATCCGCAGTCGTGACTTCATCGCCTCCATCGCTGAGGGCAACGACCTGCAAGCCCTCGATATCATCAAGGAGAACTCGCTGCTGCCGGCCGTCTGCGGTCGCGTCTGCCCGCAAGAAGTCCAGTGCCAGGCCAAGTGCACGGTCGGACTCAAGTTCAAGGACGTCTCGAAAGCCGTGTCCATCGGGCGGCTCGAAAGATTCGTGGCCGATCTCGATGAGAAGGACGCCGCCGTGCCTGCCGTGGCACCGGCCACGGGCATGAAGGTAGCCGTCATCGGCTCCGGCCCAGGCGGGATCGTTGCGGCAGCCGACACGCGCCGGGCCGGCCACGATGTCACGGTCTTCGAGGCCTTCCACAACCCCGGCGGCGTCATGGTCTATGGCATCCCCGAAGTCCGATTGCCCAAGGCCATCGTCCGGCGCGAGATCGACACGCTCGAAAGGATGGGCGTCAAGATCGTCACCAACTTCATTGTCGGCCGGACCCGAACGATCGAGCAGCTTATGAACCAGGACGGATTCGACGCCGTCTACATCGGCGTCGGCGCCGGCCTGCCCAGCTTCATGGGAATCGAGGGCGAGTCGCTCGTCGGCGTCTACAGCGCCAACGAATACCTCACCCGGGCCAACCTCATGAAGGCCTATGACTTTGGCGCCGGGGCCGATACGCCGATTGCCGCCTCGAAGCGCGTCGCCGTCGTGGGCGGGGGCAACGTGGCAATGGACGCTGCTCGCACCGCGGTCCGCCTCGGCGCTGAGAAGGTCTACTTGGTCTATCGGCGGACGGAGAAGGAGATGCCCGCGCGGGTCGAGGAAGTCCACCACGCCCAGCAGGAAGGCATCGAATTCCACCTGCTGCAAAGTCCCAAGCGCATCATAGGCGACGAGAACGAACAGGTCACGGCGATCGAGTGTCTCCGCTTCGAGCTGGGCGAACCCGACGCCTCCGGCCGCCGGCGGCCTGTCCCCATCGAAGGCTCGGAGTTCCGGATTGAGGTCGATACCGTCATCATCGCTATCGGCAACCAGGCCAACCCCCTAATCCGGCAGACCACCCCAGGCCTCGAATTCAACAAATGGGGCAACATCGTGGTCGATGAGACCTGCAAGACCTCGCTCGAAGGCGTCTACGCCGGCGGCGACATCGTCCTCGGCGCTGCTACCGTCATCCTGGCGATGGGCCAAGGTCGCATCGCCGCCGCCGCCGTCAATGACTACCTCGCCCAGAAACGCGCGTGACGCGTCGCTCGCATCTCGTGCCTCGGAGCTAGCGCTCCGCTACGCGCGATTTGATGGAGATATGCAGATGGGTGGCAGCCTCA
>CAZGRF010000345.1:745-4515 GCA_964527825.1 uncultured Pirellulales bacterium | reverse complement strand
GTCCGGATGGGCATTGGGGGCGCGGCTACTATCAGCCGAAATGGATATCGACCCACTACACACTCCTCGACATCAGAAATCTGGAACCACCGCGAGACCTCCCGACGGTGCGCTCCGTTATCGAGAAGACGCTGGCGGAGATGACCGGCCCCGATGGCGGAGTCTATTTCTCTCCGAGTTTTCGCGATGGGCGGCCGACCGACGTCTGCGTCAATGGCATGTTCCTCAACGTCGCATCGTATTTCCGGGTAAAGGGAAAGCGTCTGCGGGAGCTTGTTGACCTGATGCTCACCTGCCGTATGGGCGACTTTGGCTGGAACTGCGAGCAATATAAGGGAGCGACGCATAGCTCACTGCACACGACGATCTCGGTCCTTGAGGGTTTGAGCAGTTTTGCCGAGGTCGAGCCGCGATATCGCGCCAGGCAAATCGCGGAGGCCGTCGAGGCGGGAGCCGAGTTTCAGCTTGAGCACGAACTGTACAAGTCCGATCGGACCGGTGAGACGATAGACAAGCGGTTTCTCATGCTATCGTTTCCCAGCCGCTGGAAATATGACATTCTCCGGGCGCTCGACTGGTTCGCGAGAGCCGGCAGACCTCGCGACCCTCGCATGGGATCGGCGCTGGAGGTACTGGCGCGGAAGCGCAGGGCCGACGGGACCTGGCCTTTGCAGAACAAGCATCCCGGCGCCGTCCATTTCGACATGGAGAAGACAGGAGGACCGAGCAGGTGGAACACCCTGCGCGCGGCCCGCGTTATGGCGGCGTACGGTGAGAACGGGAATGGGTGAGACGGATCGCCATTCGCGGTTGTGAATGAACCATTGGGGTTTGCGATCAACGAGAATCCCGAGCGATCCGGTCAGGTCAGCGGGTCTTGTTTGACTGCAGGAATGCGGTACAGTTTCGCGAAGATACACACAGGTACCAGGAAGACTTGAAACTTGAGAGAGGCACGGAAATGAACCGATTTCTCACGCGATTGGGGATCACATCAGCCGCATGTGTCGCCGTTTGGGTATGCGCCGCCGCGGTGGCGGCCGACGTCACGTTGACATCTGCAAATGCCGAGACGTGCCACGTCTGGGAGAAGGTCGAGATCGTCCTTGTCGCCCAGGCGAAATACGAGAACCCGTACACAGATGTGACGGTCTGGGTTGACCTGAAGGGGCCGGGCTTCGCCAAACGCTGTTACGGCTTCTGGGACGGCGGTGACACTTTCCGCGTGCGCGTCATGGCGACGGCGCCGGGGACCTGGACCTGGAAGAGTGGCTCGAAGCCGGCCGATCCCGGCTTGGACGGAGTGAGCGGGTCCTTTGCGGCAGTCGAGTGGACGGAAGCGCAGAAGGCGGAGAACCCGTCCCGCCGCGGCATGATCCGGCCCTCGGCCAACGGCCACGCGTTCCAGTATGCCGATGGAACGCCGTTCTTGTTGATTGGAGACACCTGGTGGGCGACGCCGACGTTTCGGTTTCGCTGGCGCGACGACGACACGCTCCGCCCCATGGGACCGGAGGCGGGCTTCAAGGAGTTCATCGCGTACCGCAAGAAGCAGGAGTTCAACTGTGTCGCGATCCTGGCGGCGTTGCCGAACTGGGCCAACGACGACAAGCCGACGACCCTCAGAGCCGCCGACGGCACGGTCCTGCGGTCGGCCTGGAAGCAGGCGGGCACGAACAGCGCCAAGAACATGACCGACGAAACGGGCCATCGGGCATTCCTGTTTCCGGGCAAGGTCCCCGGCTTCGAGGATTACTTCCCGGATGTGGAACGTATCGATCCGGCGTACTTCCAATCGTTGGACAAGAAGATCGACTACCTGAACGCCCAGGGGTTCGTCCCGTTCATCGAGGTCGCCCGGCGGGACATCGGGCAGGCGTGGAAGAAGTACTATCCCTGGCCGCAGTCTTACGTGCGGTACATCGAATACATCTGGAGCCGCTATCAGGCGAACATCTGCCTGTTCAGTCCTATTCATTATGACTCCTCGGGCCAGACGATTCCCGCCGACGATTGGAACGCGGCGGCCAATCAGGTAATCGACGATTACGGCCCGCCGCCGTTCGGCACACTGGCGGGGACAAATCCAACCCGCTCCTCGTTGCGCAACTGGGGACACACCGACAAGGCCAGATGGCTCAGCTTTCATCAGATCGGGAACCTCCGCACACACGACAGCTACGCTCTGTTGACCGACATCTTCAAGACCGATCCGCCGGTGCCGGCGATCAACGGCGAGCCTTACTATGATGGCATGGAGAGCGACGAGGGCGGCTCCGAGGCAGCGGCGGCCCGTTGCCGTTCCGCGATGTACGGCAGCGTCCTGTCCGGCGGACTCGGAGGCCATATCTACGGAGCCGGCGGCTGGAACGGGGGCGTCTGGAGCGGCGAGGTGGAGGAGGCCTCGATGTGGCCCATGTGGAAGGGGTTCCAGTGGCCCTCCGGCGACCAGATGCGCCACCTCAAGAGCTTCATCCTCTCCGAGGGACGGCGATATCAAGACCTGATTCCGTGTGCCGATCGGATCTCGCCCAACCAGTCGGCGGGTCCCAAAGCGGCTGCCGGCTGGGCCTACGCCGCGGCTACGCCGGAGCAGGACCTTCTGCTGCTGTACTTCGAGAAAGACTGTCCCCAGGCTGCGATCGTGGGGGCCAAGGCCAACGCACGCTACGCCGCTCGTTGGTTCGATCCGCGAAACGGCAACTGGACCGACGTGGATGTCCCACTCGTCGCCGATGCATCCGGCCGGACTGCGTTGCCGTCGTTTCCGAATGAGACGGCAAGATCGGATACGGACTGGGCCCTGAAACTTACACTGGCAGTCAACCGGTAGCTTAGACAATCACCGGGATGCTTTGGAGTGCTCGCTTTCCGCACCAGTTGCCCATCAGGGTAGGACCCTGTTGAAGAAAGCTGCCTGCTCCGATGACCGGACTCTTGACACCGTCCAGATCCGATGTCAGAATCACACGACTCTGGAGTATGGAGGCCGAAATGGCGATCCGCAGAAGAACACCGAGAATCTCATCCACAAGATTACCCACGAGTACTATGTGGGCGGATACGGCGGCCATGATTGGTCTACCTGGCGTCACTTGCTCTATTACCGTTTTCTGCCGAACCTGTGGCGCAAGAATTAGCGATGACTGAAGGGGAGTACTCCTACGATGATGAAGAGGACATGTGTAGTTGTGATGTTGGTGGTGTCTGTCGCCGGGCTTAGCCTCGCGCAGCAGCCCGCGCCGGTCAAGGTCGAGGGCGGATTGGTACAGGGGACACACGAAGACGGGTTGACGGTCTACAGAGGCATTCCGTTCGCCGCGCCGCCGGTCGGAGACCTCCGCTGGCGGGCCCCTCAGCCCGCCGCGAAATGGGAGGGCGTGCTGGAGGCCACGAAGTTCGCTCCCGGCCCCATCCAGGGCGGGAACCCTCCCTCCGGTAAGAGCGAGGACTGCCTGTACCTGAACGTCTGGACGCCGGCGAAATCCGCGAGCGACCGCATCCCCGTGCTCGTCTGGATCTACGGCGGCGGATTCGGCGCCGGGGCTACCTCCGAACGGAATTACAGCGGAGAGAATCTGGCCAAGAAGGGTGTGGTGTTGGTGAGCATCGCCTACCGTGTCGGCCAGCTCGGATTTCTGGCCCATCCGGAGTTGAGCGCAGAGAGCCCGAATCACGTGTCCGGCAATTACGGTCTGCTGGATATGATCGCGGGTCTCCAATGGGTGCAGAAGAACATCACCGCATTCGGCGGCGACCCGAGCAAGGTG
>CAZGRF010000345.1:0-735 GCA_964527825.1 uncultured Pirellulales bacterium | reverse complement strand
TGCTGTGCGCATCTCCTTTGGCCAAAGGACTGTTCCACGGCGCTATTTCGCAAAGCGGCGGTTCGTTTGGGCCTTCGCGACCCACCACCTATCCCGGCGAGAACCAAAAGAACTTGGCCGATGCCGAGCGTGACGGGAAAGCGTATGCCGAGAGCGCGGGGGTTTCGTCCATCGCGGAGCTTCGCAAGCTCGCTCCCGACAAACTCCCGGCGGGCCGGGGTCTGGGCATGTCATGGCCGATCATCGACGGTTGGGTGATCCCCGACGATCAATGCACGCTCTACGAGGCGGGCCGATTCAATGACACCCCGATTTTGGTGGGTTACAACTCGGACGAGGGCGCCAGCTTTATGCGAATGAGCGAACCGCAAGCGTATATCGATAGTGTCAAGCAACGCTATGGTCCCTTTGCGGATCAACTGTTGAAGGCCTATCCGACCGGTTCGGAAACGGTTCCCAAGACCGCTCGCGATCTGTCACGGGACTCGGCCTTTGGCTGGCACACATGGATCTGGGCGCGGCTTCAGGCCAAGATGGGGAAATCCAAAGCCTACTATTACTATTTCGATCAACACCCGGACTATCCGCCCGATTCGCCCCAGGCCGACCGCGGTTCACCGCACGGCCAGGATGTAGCTTATGTCTTCGGGCATCTCAACGCTTCGAGTCCGCGTACCACGGAGACGGATCTGGCGATCTCCGGGGCCATGATGACCTATTGGACCAACTTCGCCA
>CAZGRF010000344.1:0-4537 GCA_964527825.1 uncultured Pirellulales bacterium | reverse complement strand
ACGCGCACGGCGATCTCTTCGTCCCGCCGGATAGTACCGCCGACGCCATGACGGGTGATACCGTGCTTGCCAAGGCCACACGCAAAGGAATGCGCGCCGGCGAGGCGCGCTACACCGGCGAGATCCTGGAAGTGCTGGAAAGAGCCAACAACCAGTTCGTCGGTACCCTGATGAAACATCCGGAGGCCTGGATCGTCCAGCCGGACGGCTCCAGGTTCGTTGAGCCCATCGTCGTGGAGGATGTCACCGCCAAGAACGCCAAGGAGAAGGATAAGGTTGTCGTTGAGATTCTTTCCTATCCGACCGAGCGCTATCTGGCTCGCGGCGTGATTGTCGAGGTGCTCGGCAGGGCGGGGCGCTACGAAACGGAGATCGCGGCTGTCACTCATCAGTTCCATTTGCCCGGTGAGTTCGATCCGGATTGCCTGGAGCAGGCGCGCGGTGCGGCGTCGGCCTTCGTGCCCGAGAACACCAAGCGGCGCGAAGATATCACCGACAAGGTCATCCTCACGATCGACCCGCCGGACGCGAAGGATTTTGACGATGCGATAAGCCTGGAGAAGGACGCCCGGGGCCACTGGGTCCTGGGTGTTCACATCGCCGATGTGAGCCACTTCATCCCGGCCGGCTCGCCGCTCGATGAGGAGGCCCGGCAGCGCGGCAATAGCATCTACCTGCCCGGCAAGACCATACCGATGCTGCCGGAGATACTCAGCAACGGGATATGCAGCTTGCAGCCCGACCAGCCGCGCTTTACCAAGAGCGTCTACATCACCTACAAGGATGACGGCAACATCGTGTCCCGTCGCTACGCCAACAGCATCATTCGTTCCAAGGCGCGTCTCACCTACGAACAGGCCGACCGCGCCCTCAAAGGCCACACCAAAGGTCTCAAGAACGAGGTGATGGCGCTGCTGCAGGACATGGAGGCCTTGAGCCGGCAGATTGAGAAGCGCAGGGTCGAGAACGGGATGTTGCATCTGGACCTGCCTGAGCCGGAGCTGGTCTACGACGAGGTGGGCCAGGTCGTCGATGCCCACCCGGCCGACACGAGCTATCCCCATACGATCATCGAGATGTTGATGGTCGAGGCCAACGATGCGGTCGCGTCGCTCTTGGATCGGCTGGACGTGCCGTGTATGCGTCGCGTTCATCCGGAACCCGATGCCCTGAGTCAGAAGAACCTCGCCAAGCTCTTGCGGGCTATGGGGTTCCCCGCGCCCCGCACGCTCGACCGAAGGGCGATCCAGGGTTTGCTCGCCTCCGTCAAAGACCCCGATCGGTCGCTGGCGGTCAATCTCGTCGTGCTCCGGAGCTTCGAGAAGGCGCAATACGCGCCGCTGCACATCGGCCACTATGCACTGGCTTCGACACACTATTGTCACTTCACCAGTCCCATCCGGCGTTATGCCGATTTGCTCGTGCATCGCCAGTTACAGTTCTACCTGGAAGGGCGGACAGACGCAGCCAAGCAGATCGCCGCCGGCCAGGACCTTGCCGCGATCGGCAAGCACATCACCTTCACCGAGCAGCGGGCCGAAGACGCCGAGCGCGAGCTGGTCAGCGTGCTCATCCTGCAGATGCTGAGCAGGCGAATCGGCGAGGAGCTCGATTGCGTCGTCACGGGTCTGACCGGATTCGGCGTGTTCGTCCAGTCGCGCAAGTTCGGAATCGAGGGCCTCATCAAGCTGGAGGACTTGGGCCCGGATCGCTGGCAATACGACAAGCCGTCCCAATGTCTCATCGGTGAGCGTTCGGGCCAGACGGTTCACTTGGGCCAGCCTCTGCACGTCCGCATCGTCTCAGTGAACGTTCCGGGCCGGCAGTTGAACGTTGCCCCGGTTGAGCCGTTGGGACAGGCCCGCCCCGAGTCGGGTGATCGCAGGCGGGATAGATCGGACGCCGATCCCAGCCGAAGGCGACGAAAGATGGTCCAGAAGGCTGAGGCCAACGTGAGGGCACACGGCAAGAAGAGACACAAGTAGCCCTGCGAAGCTTGGCTTTGCCTGCTCCGCGACACGCCTTCGGGCGGATCACTTCTGGGAGACTTCCCCTTTCTTTCCGCCACCAGAGATTTCAGCGACGGCGTCGAGATTCAGGACGAAGAAATCGGCGCTCCCGACCGGCGGAATCGTCTCGCCGACAATGCGGGCCCGGTCGCCTTTGGAATCCAGCGTGATGACGACGTCGCTCCCATCGGCCACTTTGCCGGTGAACCTCATGGCTTCGTTGGCACCGACAGTCCCGACCAGATTCGTCATGTTGAACGCTTCGTTCAGGTCCAGTGTCCGTTTGGAGGAGCTCTCATCGGTGGCGCTGACGTTGATGTTCGAGAACGAGGCAGTGCCCGTCAGGCAATCGACGATAACCTGGAATCGGCCCTCGAGGCGATAGGTCCAGTTGACTCCCGCGAACCCGCCCGTTTGAATCACGACACTCTGCTCGGGCACAAACGTGTATGTGGTCGTCCCGCATAGGGCACTGCCGTTAAGAGACTTGCTGGCTTGGGCGGTGCCGCCGTAGGCGCCCATGTTGACGAGGCCGCCGTTGGGGAAGGGCTCAACGCCTACGTCGCTGCTCGGATCGCCCGCGTCGATGCACAAGCTGCTTGTCTTATCCGCCACCCAGCTTTCGCCGTTCGGGTCCCACCGTCCGGCCTGGGATTTCAGGTGATAATCGCCGTCCACGAAGACGTCGTCGTTCGGGTCCTCCAGCGTGCCATTGGGGTCCCAATACCCCGGCGCGGCAAACAGCGGATCGGCGTCGATATTCCCCGGTCCGGGCCAACCGCCTTGGATGCAACTGTAGCCCGCCGTAGGACCGTCGCCGAGCACCCGGAAGGAAGCGCCGTCTGAGTCCTGGCTCCAGATGATGCAGTTCCAGAGCACGGGCTGCGTTCCGGACACGGCGGGGCCTTCCGGTGCGCGGTTGTCGGCGATCGTGCAGTTGCTCAGCTTCGGGTTGCTGTCAGACCAGACCAACACCGCGCCGCCAAGATCGCCGGCCCGGTTGCCGGCCAGCAGGCAGTAGGTTAACGCCACAGGGGCGACCGAATCGATGTAAATGCCGCCGCCCTCGCTGTCGGCGTGGTTGGCCGTAAACGCACAGAGCGCGACCGACATAGCACCGAAGAGGTTGTACACCCCGCCACCCCACCTGGCTGAGTTGGAGACGAACGTACATCCGGTCAGCGCATGGCGGCCCTCGTGGCAGAAAAGGGCGCCACCGTGGTTCTCGGAGACGTTGCCGGCAAACGTGCAGTCAACCGCGTTCACGTCACTGGCCGTGCTGCCGACGGCGCCGCCGGCTTCGCCTGCATGGTTGGCGATGAACGTACAGTCGCGGAGGGTCAGGCTGCCACCCCTTTGGTTGCAGATCGCGCCGCCTCTGGTCATAGCCCAGTTGCCTTCGAAGACGCAGCGATTCAATGTCGGAGAGCCTCCCGATATGGATATGGCGCCGCCGTAACCGCCGTCCAAGCTCGCGGCCTTGTTTGCCGTGAAGGTGCAACTATCTATGACTGCGTTGCTGTCGTAACAGTTCAGGCCTGCTCCGGACCAGCCGTATCCTCCCGTGATGGTGAAGCCCTCCAGGACGGCCGTCTGGTCGCTGGAGGCGACCGTGACGACGACCTGTACATTGTCCTCATAGTTGGCGAAACCGGGACCGTCGTCGCCCTGAAGGTCGCCGGACAAAACCGTCTGGTACGCGGAAACATCACGGGCGTCCGGGTCCGGCTGGCCTACGCCGGCGAAGCCACCTCTTAGACTTACCTGGTTGAGAAGCTGGTACGTCGCGGTCGGATCGCCGAGCTTCTGGCTCGCTCCCTGGTCCGGCCGGTACACACCTTGAGCGACCCAAATCTCGACCGGCTTGGCGGCACCGACGGCCTCCGCCAGCGCGTCCTGCAGGTAGACGTAGGCGTTGCTCCAGCTCGTGCCGTTGTCGAGACCCCACGCGTCATCATCCACGTAGATAACCTTGCCGTACGCGGGCGAGCCGAATGCAGTCATCGCCAGCGCTATCAAGATGGTTCGCAAAGTCCGAGTGCTTCTTGCCACTGCCATGATATGACCTCCGTTCCCGGCCTCGCCTGGAGCGAGGTTGCCGGTTCTTTCCATCGTTCCTGCGCAGAAACGCGAGCCGTTTCACACGCGGTTCGCTACGTTCTTGCCAACGTACACTATACCACGCACGGGCAGTCCAGACAATACCTTCCGCCCCTGCGAGGAGTGCTCTCAATCGAGTGTTTCGGCCTTTTCGACGATCTGCTTTATCCCAAAGCGCCGGCGTTAGGTGTTTCTTGATCTGCCGTAAGATGCTGTCTGGAATGTGTTTGTAGAAGGCCTCGGCGATGCTTGAGGATACGTAGATCGGTTGCGGTTGCGCAGCCCGTTTCGGTTGCGTTTGACGTACGGCGGCGCCGCTCGACGCAGCCGATTGACCAAACGAGCCGCGCAACCCTGGGACGATAGCCCGCGGTACGCTGCCCGCCAGATTAGCGTCGTCGCGGTAGTAGGGTGTGCCCCGCACACGG
>CAZGRF010000343.1:0-4541 GCA_964527825.1 uncultured Pirellulales bacterium | reverse complement strand
GCGTTCGGAGTTCCGCCTTCAGGCGGTTGAGAACCGCGTAAACGCGGAACTCCAAGCAGTTACTGGCCGGCCGGAGTGGTGTCCGCCTCCGGAACGATCACCAGGGCGCCCATCGTCTGAACCCCGCGGTTGTCACGGTTGTAGCCGATGATGACCGGTCGGTCCAGCTTCCAGCGCATGGAGTTGGACAAGATCCGAACCTGCCGGATCTGAGTGGAATCAACCTGCTTTTCATGCACCACGCAGATCTCGAGCTCGACCTCATCCTCCTGCTTTGATTGATCAACTGACAACTCGAAGCCCCACGGGCCGATCGGCGCCTCGACCCGGCCAGGGACAGACAAGTTGCCGAACCAATAGCCGACAATCCCCACACCCTCGCCCAGGAACTTGCGGACGTGCTCTTGCAGCGATTTGGGCAACGGAGCAACCCGGGTGGTCAACATGACAGGTTCTTCTTCCTCCCACTCCAGTTCCATGACCTGGCAGTCATGGATATTCTCCGTGAGGTTCTCAATAGCTTCGTTTGAAGCAGCCCGGCCCGCAATCCTGAATTGCCACTGTCCGTCGTCCGTGGCGAGTTGACGAAACCTTTCGATCTGCACCTTGTTCCCAATGCCGGGGTTCAGCACTCGCTCCGGCGGCAGTTGGGCGGACCCTGTCACCACGACGGAGAAGGGCCTCAAGCCCAGGTGCTCCGACGGAAGTTCCAGCATGTAGATACGATACAGCACCTGCTTGGCCTCCGGTTCGCCGCTCACCTGCGGGACATCCAGTTCGCTAATCACGGCCTCAAGCTGCCGCAAGCGGTCGGGCGACGCGGCCACGATGAGCGTCTGAGTGGCGTCGTTTGCGGTAATGGTTGCTTCACGCGTGGAGGTGAGCGTTCCGAGGATTCGCGCTAATTCGTCGGCCTCCTGGTATCGAAGGGGGAAGATTCTCATTTCTCTGGCGGCTTGCGGTGGGGCGTTCAGGAATTCCGGCGGCGCTGGGTTCTTCTCCATGGGCCCCGGTTCGCTTGCGGGCGACAGCGCCGGAAGCAGCAGAATGCCTATACTCACGATCAGAAGTGTTCGCGTTCTCATGCTTGGATCTCCTTCATCATAGGTTCCAGGCGACATAGACTTCGCCATCGTCCAACGTGCCGTAGAGGACGCGCTGTGGATCGGCCGATTCCCGCGTCTTCTCGACGACCAATTTCGGATTCTCGATCTGGGGATACAGTCCCTGCAGGAGTTGCCCTGCGTAGGTCTGAGCATATCGCGTGTGCTCCACCGTGAACGGTGGCTGCGTTGCCGCCGACTCAGACGCAGCCGGCCGACTTCTCACGCAGGCGAACATCAGCACACAACCGAGGGCAAGACCAAGTGCAAACGTCACCGCGGGCCGTCTTAGCAAGGTAAGCCACGCCCAGACCCACGACCGGTCTTGCGAGGGCGGCTGCCAGGCACGCCGGAAGATCTCGGCCTTCTGCCCGGCGGACAGCTCCGGCACGGGCGCTTGGTCCAGTTGTTCAAGGATCAAGAGAAAGGAGTCGTACTCTTTCAGCAACTCCTCCTGCGATTCGAACTTGCCCGCGAAGAGCGTCTTGAATTCGTCCAATGAAAAACGTGGATTCTTCATCGTTTGGACCCCTGCTTGTCGAGTTCGACACCGAGTCTGGCGCGCAGCGCGACCAGGCAGCGCTGGATGTGAGTGCGGACTGTGCCTTCGCGACAGCCCAAGACCCGCGAGATTTCCGACGGGGACATATCTTCAAAGTACCGTAGTACGAACGCCGTCCGCTGATTCACCGTGATCTCCTGAAGCGCTTCATTAACGCGTTGCCGAAGGATCGCCTGATCCAATTCCTCTTCGTCCGCCGGCTCCCGGGCCGGTAGCGATTCGAAGGGGACCGCGTCAATGCCGACGTACCGCCGGTGCCGACGCCATTTTCGGTAGTAATCAATGGCCGTTCGGGCTGCGACGCAGTTCAACCAGGCGGCAAACGACTGCTCACACTCAAACCGGCTGAGGTTGCGAAATACCTTGAGCCAGATTTCCTGCACACAGTCGGCCACCTGCGTGCGATCCAGCACAATCCGGTAGCAGATGCGATGGACCCGATCAATGTGCCGGTGGTACAGGCACGCCGCGGCGTCCCCGTCCCCGTCCTGTATCGCCTCGATCAAGGCTTTGTCGGAGATCGAATTGCGCCCGTCTATCATTCCTACAGTATCTACGAGCGACAGGGGGAAAGCGAATACAACGCGGATGAGAATTCTGGAGACTTCCCTGAAGTTGCCGGTTCCTATCGCCTCTTTCGGCGCAGGACCAGGGCGCCAAAGCCGAGCAGCACGATGGTTGCTGGCTCGGGCGTTGGGACTACCGGCACGAGCTTGGGGACTGCTACCGTCTTGGTTTGTCCTCCTGATATACTGAATCCGGGGCTCCCGAGATCGACCAAAGACGGCGCGAGCCTGCTAGGTCCGCCACCACCGCCGCCCAGCGATATCTTCTGGTCCATCCCGTCGTCCTGAACGGAACGGAAGACGGCCACCACGATCTTCGGCGTGTCCAGGCGGACGGTCGTCTGCTTGCACTTCGGGTCGGAGACGTCCCCGATCCAATAGGCGAACTCGTATCCCAGCCGTGGGGCAGCCGACAGTGTCACGATCGCGTTGGCCCGGAAACGGTGCGTTCCGACCTTCGGGGTCACGGTCCCGGCCTTGATCGGGCTGTGCTCGATGCAGAGCTCGTATGCCGAGACCTCGACCTGTTCCGTACCGGCGGCGCGGACGGCTGTCGCGACCAGCAACAGGCCCAGGATCAGCACAACAAGCTGTGACCCGCGTCGTTTCATCTCTGCGTTGCCCGCCTCCTATGCGCGGCGAAAAAGCGGCTGCTCGTGATGGCTGTGGAACAAACCACGCCAGACCGATAGCGTTCTGCGCGGTCCTACAAACACCCCCCAAGTTGCCTGTGCCAAAACCCCATTTGACTGTGCTTATAGGATACCGGATTCGACCAGATTAGTCAACGCTTCGGGGCTGGCTACGGCCTTTGTCACGGCCATTCCGATAAGCTGCGTGCCGGCAGCCTGGATGGCGCGCGGTTCTCGGACGCTCCGCTGCTCTTGGGGAAGTCCACACGCAGATTTTCTGGCATAGAGCCGGGTGATTATGCGCGCTGTGCGCGGACCGGCTCGCGCAGGATGGTCTTGAGTCTCTCCGGAGGTACGCGGCGCGGATCGGAGAAGTAGATCTCGTGGTGCCTTCCGTGGAAGGCCAGCCCTTTGTCGTGCGCGAATGTCTGCATTTGCTCCAGGGTGCGGCATTCCTCCTCGTACGGACCGACGTGCAGCATCTGGACGCAGAGCCCTTCCGTGAGGCGTTCGAGGCGCACCTGGTGCGCCTGGGGCGCTTTGCCCTTTTCGATCAGCGTCGTCGCGGCCCGTTCGAGCTCGGCAGGCTCGACGAAGTCCGGCGTGCGGATCATCAGCTTCCAGTTCCACGAGTCGCGCGGTGTCGTGTCGAACGCCTGACTTCCATCGTCGAGCCACCAGAGGGCCTCGAGCTTGCTCACGACGTAGTCTTGCGCGCCGCCGAATTTGCGCGTCATCTTGACGGTATAGGCCATGGCGTACAGGGCGCCGACCTTGTCCGTGAACTCAGGGCCACCGGGAGCGCCGCGGCCGTCCACGCTGAGATACGTCGCCTCGTTCACCGTCACCAGAATGGGCGCCTTGGACGTGGCGTACTGGTCCTTGTGGATCTTGCACAGGTCGATCTTTTCTGCGGTTGCCATATCGGTTCCTCTCAGGACAGCGGTTCCAGCGGAGCGTAGATATCGGTCAGCAACTCCTCGGGGTCGGTGCTCTCCGGGGCGTTCAGGTAGAACTCCAGGCCCGGCTCCGAACGCAGCTCGCGGCCGCTGCGCGGCAGCCACTGGCCGTACAGCGCAGCATAAGTCTGGTTGAGCTTCTCGTACGGCCCGATGTGCGTAGTCACCGCGAACTCACCGCCGGGGAGCGTCTGCACGCCGATCTCGCCTTCCGGCGCGAAGTCCTCGCCTACGGTGATGCACGCGTCGTAGCGAATCTTCTCCGGCGGTGTCACCTCGGGATCGTCGTAGCAGACGCCGATGAAGCGGCTGTCCGGCCCGATCAGCCCTTCGCTGCCCAGCTTCGCGCACACCTTCTCCCAGGCCTGCCCCACTTCATGATAAGGTCCGACGTGCCGGACGAACGCAACACGCAACGGCTCCAAACGTTCGATCTTGACTTCCATGAGTGCACCTCCTGAAGGCAACTGAGATTTGAGGCTCTGCGTTTCAATGACCCCGTTGTGAAAGTGAACGCCCGGCGTGGTGAAGGCGACAGTGTTGTTCAAGCGAAACTGAGACGGCGAACAACCCAACAGCGCTCCGAAGGCGCGTGTGAAAGACTCATGGGTTTGGAACCCGGCCTCCAGGGCGATCTCGAGCACGGAGCGATCCGTGTGTTTCAGTCGCAGCGCCGCCCGTTCGAGACGCAGTCGCCGGATGTGCTCCTTGAGCGACTC
>CAZGRF010000342.1:0-4562 GCA_964527825.1 uncultured Pirellulales bacterium | reverse complement strand
CAAACAACTATACGGCACGGTGACGGGAACGCGAACGTTCACGGTGTATCGCGATTAACGGCGCAGCACGCTGGTATTCTTGCGTGTTTCTCGGTAACATAGGCGCGTTGCAGCGTCCGCATCCGGCAAGAGGCCGCACGAGCAAGAGAGTGGACATGAGATCGTTGCAGACGCCGAGAAGAACCGCTTATCGCTTATTCGTGAGTTGCCTGGCTATCCTGAGTCCAATTGTCTCCGTGGGCTTGGCGCAGGATCAGGTGGAGTCTGCGCAAGGCGAACTGAGGATCGAAGGCACCCACATCACCCGGCTGGTCCTACGCCGGGACGATGACCGCACCGGAGAATGGAGCAACCTTAGCGGAAGCATCCAGCTTCCGGTCGGCACGTACCAGGTGCGGCAACTGACCCTGCGCGACGGTTACAGTTGTCAGCCGGGGTCCCTGACCAGGCTGGGGCCGATCGAGATCAGGGCCGACGCGCCGGCCGTGCTGAAAGCAGGCGGGCCTCTGCAGCAGTCGATCGCGGTCAACAGGCGGGGCAGCATGCTCATTCTGAGTTATGCCCTGCATGGAATCGGCGGTGAAAAGTACACCCCGCATCCGGCCGCACGAGCGAGGTTCACGGCGTACAGGGGCGAAACCGCGATTGCCACCGGCGCCTTCGAGTATGGCTGAGGCGGCACCTGCGCGTACTCGTGGCGGGTACCTCCAACGGCATTCGGGCACCTTCGCATCGTCCCCTCCGCTGATATGGGCGGGATAGGCCCCGACGAAGGCCGGGCGTCGGTATACCGGTGGCGGTGGTACAATGCCGTTCTGGGGCTGCTGCCGTGGTTGATCCTGATCGTGGCGGCGGTAGGCATCAAGGCCAATCGTGACCACCGCACGCTGCTTCTGCTGGTCCCCCTGGCACTGGCGAATCTGCTCTATTGGTCGATCTTGTTCCTCATCTCGCTCGGGATGGGCTCACGCGCGGGCTCATCCTCGCAGACACAGTTCGACCTGTTGTTCTACACGCTGGCTATCGGCATGACACTGCTGTGGCTGGCGGCACCCCTGTTCCAACGGCTTCCGGCCGTGGTACGGATCCTAGCGGCGGTAGCCCTCATGATAGCCTTAGCCGGCTTGGCCGTCGTCTCGTACGGCACAGCGTCTCCGGACGAAACGGCGTTGTTCACGGCCTTTCTCGGCCTCTTCGGCGCCGCATTGGCGCTGACCCCGGCGGCCGCAGCCCGCCTGTGCGGCCAACTCTACCGGCCCACAGCGTTCATGCTTTGGCTGGCAATATGGTTGATTATCGGCTGCGTGCTCGCGGTGCTGGGGATTCTCGCCGTGCTCGTGTCGGTGAACGGGGGCCCGGGTGTATCAGAGCTTCCGCGCCTCGTCCTACAAGGCGCAGTGGCAGGGGCGATAATCGGTCTGTGCCTGTACGTGCTGGGCCTGCCCTACATGCTGCTGGGATTCGCCAGTCCTTTCTTCCGGGCGCGCCTGCAGGCGTGTCTGAATCTGGAGCAACCCGACGACCACAAGGGCGAATAGTCGCTCTCCCTGTGCGTCCGCCTTCGCCGCGGGCCAGTGCGGCCGGCGCCGGCGTCGAGACCATCAGGCGCCTACGAGGCGGCGCGGGGGTAGCCAATGCAAAAACCTGTTGCAGAAGTGGCGCGTCTCTCTATAATACGAGGTCGTAAGAAAGCAGGCATTCACACAGGATGGGCAAGAATAAGTCCTTTGGGAGACCGTATTCATGGAGCAAACTGCCGAGTTGGACATTGGTTTGTTTGGGGAGCAACTGCCCTCGGTACAGCAACTGCGAGCACTGTCTTGTGCTGTCAATTCGAGTGAAGCTACCCGGCTGAAGTTCGCCGAGGAGGTGGAGGCAAAGGCGGGCACGACTTCGGCAAGCACCGCTCTGCCCGTGGGGATCGGCCTGTTCATGCTGGGCCGCTACGAGGAAGCCGTAGAGAAGCTCCAGAAGGCTCGAGACTGCAAGGAGAAGTTCGTCTATCTGGCCGCGGCGCACCGCAGACGAAAGAAATTTGAGGACGCCATGGATTGCCTCCGGCGGACACTGGAGTTCGGCGCCGAGCCGCTGGCCGTGTCCCTGGAGAGAGCTGCCACGCTGCGCAAAGCCGGCGACCTGGAGGCCACCGAGAAGGAACTTCAGAGCTGCACCAACTTCGAGAACGTCAGCGCCGAGTACCACTACCAGCGCGCCCGCCTGTGTGAGGCCCAGGGCGAGTATGAAAAGGCTATTGCCGACTACAAGACTGCTCTGGAACTGGCGCCGGATCACCACCAGGCGTTGTTCCACCTCGCCTACCGGTGCGACCTCTCGGGCCACGAGGGCAACGCGATCGAGTATTATAGGCAGATTGTCCAAGGATTGCCGGCGTATGTCAGCGCCTTGCTGAATCTGGCCGTTCTTTACGAAGACCGGGGAGAATTCGACAAGGCCGCGATCTGCATTGACAAGGTCCTTGAGTGTCATCCCAATCACGCCCGGGCGGCCCTTTTCAAAAAGGACGTCGAGAGCTCCAAGACCATGTACTATGACGAGGAGCGGGAGAAGAAAAGGAGCCGCAAGAACCAGATCCTGGAGACGCCTATTTCCGACTTCGAGCTTTCGGTGCGCAGCAGAAACTGCCTGAGAAAGATGAACATTCGCACGCTGGGTGACTTGCTCAATATCACCGAGGCTGAGCTGCTTTCGTACAAGAATTTTGGGGAGACGTCGCTGCGAGAAATCAAGACGATCCTCGATTCGAAGAACCTGCGGCTTGGCATGGCGTTGGAGGACAAGCAACTCCAGTCGGGCGAATCCCTGGACCTGGGCACTCCTGAAGACCAGGGGCTTCTCAATAAGGTTGTCGACGACCTTCAACTGTCGGTGCGTGCCCGCAAGTGCCTGCAGAAGCTCAGTATTCATAGCGTGGGCGAACTGACGCGCACGACGGAAGCCGAGCTTCTGGGCTGCAAGAACTTCGGGGTGACCAGTCTGAACGAGATCAAGAAAGCACTAGGTGGCCTGGGCCTGTCTCTTCGAAGCCTAGATTAGCCCCACCCACCATGCTGGATGTCCTTGCGAGCGCGTAACATGCTGTTGGCCCGTTGTCTCCCGATGGCCATCGGGAGGCGGGTGGGCGTGGCGCTCGCGGGGTGTGTGGTCGCCTCGATCTTACTTCTCAGCGGCTGCGAACAACGAGAGATCGTGCGCCCGACGCCCCAAATGGGCATAGAAACGCGGTTCTGGATCCGTGTCCTGCTCCTGTCAAACGCCACTGAGTGCACGCTGAAGGCGCCTTCGGCCATCCGAGCCGCCCGACCGACTTTGGGTCCCGAGATATCCGTCGCGCCAGTCGTGCTCTCGCCGGACACACCGGCAAGAGTGGCGCTAGCCGGTGGACAGCTTACGTTCGGCGGCACGCCTGCGCCGATTGGCGACGTCATGGTCAACGTGGAAAAGCCCTATATCTTCACGCTGAACGGTCGCGATTATCGCGGCAAGCTCGAGCTGACCGTCAACAGCGATGGATGCACGTTCAACGCGATCAATCTCGTTCCTCTGGAAGCGTATCTGGCGGGTGTCGTGGGCGCGGAGATGCCCGACTACTGGGAGCCGGAAGCCCTCAAGGCTCAAGCCATCGCGGCGCGGACCTACTGCTTGTATGTCAAGAAACGCTTCGGCGTCAACCGTAGCTGGGATGTCAGCAGCACCCAGGCCAGCCAAGTGTATCGCGGCGTCAGCGCTGAATCGGCGCAGGTCTGGAACGCGGTCACCGACACTTACGGAATGGTGCTGGTTTCGGCGGGACAGCCCACCGCGGATGCGGGGCTCTTTCCAGCCTACTATAGCGCGATTTGCGGAGGTCATACCGAGGACAGTGAGCGCGTTTTCGGAGACGCATTCAAGCCGCTCAGGGGCGTTGCCTGTCCCTACTGCAAGGACGTCGCCAGGCTGGGGCTGTTCTTCTGGCCGATGGCGCAGTTCGACAAGGCAACTGTCACCAGCCAACTCGTAAAGAAGTACCCAAGCCTGAAAACGCTGGGAGAGATCAAGGACATTGTTCCCGAAGAGAAGAATGATTACGGCGAATTCTCGCGATTGACCAAGGTCCGGCTGGTCGGCTCGACCGGCAGGACGGACACTCTGCGTGGCGAAGATCTCCGCCTGGCCCTGGACCCGAGCGGGCGCAAGCTGCAAAGCACGATCTGCCAGATCGTGCCCTGGGGCAACGGCTGGGCCTTCCTTTCCGGCCGGGGATGGGGACACGGCGTCGGTATGTGTCAATACGGGGCCGAAGGCATGGCCCGGCTCGGCAAGAAGGCTCGCGAGATCCTCTGGCACTATTACCCCGGCTCGGAAATCGTGGACATCTACTGAGGAGACCAAGAGTGGCTCCGATTGGACCTATAGGGCCTACGAGACCTGTCCCTGATGATGCGCAAGTCCGGCATGTCGCACCTTGAGATAACTCACAAGGCGCCGGACTGTGCCGCCCGGCGTGGTGTATTGACCACGGCCCACGGAACTGTTCAGACGCCGGCCTTCATGCCGGTCGGCAC
>CAZGRF010000341.1:0-4584 GCA_964527825.1 uncultured Pirellulales bacterium | reverse complement strand
CGCTTCGGCGCCTGGCTGGGCGCGATCTGCCGCAACATCGCCAAGGACGTGGTCAGCGAGCGCAGCCGGCATCGCAAGGCGACGGAGACCTTTGCGGCGCCTGGTGCTGATGGTGACGGCGATGAGAGAGCTATGCTGACGAAGGCGGTGCAATCGTTGCCCGACCATCTGCGGCAGGTTGTCTTCTTGCGGTACTACAACCAGATGACCTACGAGCGGATGTCGAGCGTGCTGGGCCTCTCGCCGCAGGCGATCAATGGGAGGCTCCGCCGGGCCAGAAAGCAGATCGCCAGGTCTATGAAAGCCAATGGTTTCGGGGACAGTGACCGATGAAACGCCACGATGATGACAACCGCGTCGACGCGATGCTCAACAGGCACTTGCACCGCGAGCCCGCGCATTTCGATATGGAGACGTGGGCTGAGAAGTTCCCCGGAGAGGCAAAGATGGCGGCGGCAGGTTTCCCGTCGGCCACAAGGCATCCCAGAATTCAACTCACGCAGATATGGAGGTACATCATGACAAGTCGATATACGAGATATGCTGGTGTGGCGGTGGTTGTGCTCGTAGCACTGTCCTTTCTGTTCCCCAGCGGCCATGGGTTCATCCCCGAGAGCCTCGTCTGGGCGGACGTCCAGAAGGCTTTGGAAGAGCAAACACAAGTCCGTGTGACGGGCACGCGCACTTGCTACTTTGGAGACGATGAGACGCCCACCTACGAGCTGGGCGTGGAGAAACGACTGTCTCTTTCCTACGGATACAACGACCGCACGTACACCGAAGACGGCACGCTCATTATTGAATTCGCCTTCCATATGCCCAGCGGCACCGCGACCGTGCTATTCCCGACCGTCAAGAAGTACTATCGTACGGAGATTCCGGCGGATCATCGTGACCGGATGCTGCAGATGACGCGGGAGGACTTCTTCAACTGGCTCTGGGCGTCCGGCAACTATCGCCAAATCGGTCCCAAGCAGGTCCAGGGCATTGAGGCCGTTGGCTTCGAGGTCGCCGATATCGTTGACCGCTTCCTCGGTCTCGACGGCCTGGGGCTGAATGCGAAACTGGTGGACTTCTTCCTCCGGTTCCAGTCGCGGAGCGTTCGCATGTGGGTGGACCCGGAAAGGCGATTGCCGATTCAGGTCGAGGGAGAAGGCGAAATCGCTCCCTGTCTTATCACGGGCTACCGGAAGATGAGACTCTGCGAGATCGATGACTCCTTTGACTTCGACGCCGACCTTGATGAAAGCCTCTTCAACCCCGAGATCCCGGAGGACTTCGAGCCGTTGGCCGTGCCGGGCGTCGCCAAGGCCGGCGCCGTCGTGTCTGCGTTGGCCATGGCAGGCATACCCACTGTGGTGATTGTCCGCCGCCGTCGGCGCCGTCGAGCGCTGTGACCACGACAGCAACACGCCGAGCACAAGGGCTGTGGGCGTTGGCTTGCAGCCCTTTTCGTTGCACGACACCCGATTTGTAGCTAAGCCCTACGGATGACCCGTTGTGATGATGCGCGGATTCCGGTAAGGTGGTGGTGCGTACACGGTGCCAGAACGAAGACAAGATGTCGAAGGAGAACGGACCATGAAGGTCGGATTAGTGGTTGGATTGGTTTGCATGATGGTGTTCGGCGCGGGCTGCACGACGAGGCCCAAGTCGGTCGCAGCGCGGGACGTGCTCTCGGTCAAGGTGGAGCGGGCGGTGGCATTGTTCAAGATCACAGACCCCGGCATCCGGGCCTATTTCGGCAATTCCTACGGCTATGCCGTGCTGCCTGAGGTTACCAAAGGAGCGTTGCTGGTCGGCGGCGCCTACGGCCGAGGCGAGGTCTTTGCCCGGGGCGCTAAGGTCGGCTACTGCAGCATGTCCCAGGCGAGCCTGGGGTTCTCGTTCGGTGGCCAGTTCTTCCGCGAGATCATCTTCTTCCGCGATAAGGCGGACTTCGAGCGGTTCACCGCGGGCAGCTTCACGATGTCTGCTCAGGTCACGGCCGTGGCGTTGACGGCCGGGGCCGCCAGCAAAACCGACTACCACTACGGTGTGGCGGTCTTCATCGTGCCCGACCAGGGCCTGATGGTCGATGCGTCGGTCGGCGGCCAGAAGTTCCAGTACGAGCCCGCGCTCGTCGTGTACGATGAGCCGGCGACCGTATTGCCTTAGCCGACCGCTCTACTACGAGCGGGCTTCTTCCAGCCAGAACCCACCGATGGCCTTGCAGAAGGTCACGACCGCCAGAATGGCGCAGTGGCGATGCGCCGAGGGCAACTGGGGCAATGCGTCCAGCACGTACTTCGGATTGATCGACAGGGCGTTGCGCAGCGGCTTGTCCTGCACGTACTGAGCCACGGTTCGGCCGCAGAGCCGGGTGAATTCGCAACCGTCGGTATGGTAGCGCGCCTTGCGAATCACGTCGTTCTCAATGACCAGGTAGAACTCCATCGTATCGCCGCAGGGACCGGTGTGCCACGCGCCTGCCGAAGGATCGGTCATACGTCCCCAGAATTCGTCTTCCACCATCACAGCGCCTTTCGTCGGACCCGGCTAGGCAGAGGAAAACGCTCTCGGACTAAACCTTTGCCCTGCGCGCCTTGCGGCTCTTGCCGGGCAATTTCTTGGGGCTCTTTGCCTCCTTGATTTGTGCGGACGGTTCGTTCGCTTCTACCGCTTTCCTTTCAGGCGGCTTTGCGATCCTGAACACAGGAATGACCAGAGGAGGTAATTCCATTCTGCTTGTGACAGTGTGTACGAATTCTCTCCAATACGGCCACGCATTGTATACACCGTTGGCCGCTGCGAAGCTGCCGAATGCCACATCGTCTAATCCGTGAGTGTCGGCGATGCTATAGATTAGGCAGAATGTGGTATCAATGGCGAGAAACGCTTTGTCGTCCGTGTGTTCCTCCTTCTCTCCAAAAGCCCTCAGCACGAAATGGGCAAATACCGCTAATGCTTTCTCTTTCTCATAGACCTCAAAACGCGTGGTGCAGTCGGTATCAAATACCTTCTGTCCCTCGGGCCGATGTGGACGTTGCTTGCAGTCGCAGTCTATCAGTCTCACGGCCTCCAGGTTCACTCGATCCGAGACCTGGACTGCGGCTGCCATGTCTAGTGTATTCTCTTTCTTTGTCATAGTCAGGCCGCCAACAATCGTTCAGCTTCTCGTTCTCCCATGCCGACGCCGTGCGATGTCCATCCGGGGATTCTTGGGATGCCAACGCATTGTTTCCATGTTTCCGAGTCATAACGACGACCGTGCGATCCTTTGACGACCGCGTCTACCATCACCTTGTATCCCAAAGCGAAGAAAATGTCCGAAACGGTGCGCAGCGTCATGTTGCGCGATCCGCGTAGAAGTTGAGTGACGTGACTCTTGCTTGTATCGAGAATGGTGGCCAAGTCTGACCTGACCATGCCTTTGTCTTCCAGTTTCTCCAAGATCAATTCTGTTATGTCCCCGATGAGTTCCTCCTGACTAACCAATCTCGCAAGTTCACGATCCTCACTGATTTCTTGCTCGACTTGTGCCATGAAGTCGGACATATCATATCTCCTTTTCTTTGCGGTTCCCCGTTCATCCCTTACGACCGTCCTTGGTACGCCTGCGATTCCTTTCCTCGTATTCTCTCTTTATCCCTACACCCGCGTCGATTTCATTGCGAGGTGTTCCGTTTTCCTTCTTCGTGAATCCATGTGTTATCATCCATTTGGGGCCGTCTCTGAAACAGAGCATGCGATACCACATACCCATGTACCAGACCTTCATTTCCCACAGATCATGCGCGTGCTTACCTTTGAGCTTCTCAAATTTGTTGGTATCCCCTATCGTGCCAGTAGCAGAGCGTTCGATCCGTTGCCAAATCTCGACGAACTTAGCCTTAACCGGCTTGGCCAGGCCATCATAGAACTCCTTGCCTGGGCGATTGCCGTTTCCCCTTTCAACGCAGTCGATTTGGAAACGATAGGTCTTTCCCAATCTACAATTCCTAATGCGATTGTGAGAGGAGAGTTCGGTAAGAGTTTACATATATATTAACCATATGTCAAGGATTTTCCTGTCAGAATTTCAGGAAGTCCGTAAGCTATTGCATGATAAGGTTTAATGGAAATGGCAGCATAGCCAATCATGCCCTGGAGTGCGTCTGTTGGTCCGCTTTTCCAGAGGTATTGCGAGAAAAGCCGGTACTCTGCTCAACAATCCGTTTGGCAAGCTGGTTGCGGCTCTTGGGGCGCTTCCCGTGTCCATCCGGTGGGGTCTGCGGCTGTTTCTTTTTTGGCCACAGCGCCATATTATCGCGGGGCCCTGTGAAATGCCAGCAGATCGGGGAGATTCGAAGCGAACCACTGCCGAAGCCCCCCGTTCTCGAGCGAGAAAAGCAAGCT
Organism: uncultured Pirellulales bacterium; assembly: GCA_964527825.1. Classification (GTDB taxonomy): domain Bacteria; phylum Planctomycetota; class Phycisphaerae; order Sedimentisphaerales; family Anaerobacaceae; genus JAFGLV01. The sequence goes on along the minus strand of CAZGRF010000341.1, from coordinate 207 downwards.
CACGATTCTGGACAGGTGTTCTATGGCAAGAAGATCGGGGTCCAAGGGCCCGAGAATTGCGGTCAAGTTACATGAGGGCAAAGAAGAAACGAAACTCTATGAACTTGTCAAAGAGCAGGCGGCTTCCTGGCGGCGGCCTGGGACATGCCGGCTCCGACGCGGCACTGTACTCGCGTGCATTCCGGGATCTTGTGGCGGTCAGCCTCA
>CAZGRF010000340.1:0-4603 GCA_964527825.1 uncultured Pirellulales bacterium | reverse complement strand
TCGGTCAGACCAGGCCCGAAGGCACGGGGCAGATAGGTGTGATATTTGAAGGCACACGTGTGCGAATTCCCAGCTTTGTCTATTTCAACCGTGGCGTTGAAATGCGCGGCGCCGGGAGGATCAAAGACCTCACGCTTGGCCCAGAGAGTCCCGTAGAAGGCTACGCGGTCGGCTCCACTCGCGTGCTGAAGGACGTGCGCCTGCCGGGCGTCCGGCAACTCGACAGACTGATGGCCTCGCTGCAGACCAGCATTGCCTCGGTTACAATCAAAGGGACCCTCGGCCAAACGAAGGTCGATGTGGTCCCGTTGCCGGTTGTCAGCGACGCGCTCCGCGGTCTACTCTGGACGCAACTGCGCGAGTGACGTTCGAATGTGCGCCGCCACTGGCCCCGAAGCGTGTCATAACAGCCACGAACCCTCAGAAGCGTCGGCCTCTGACCGCTCATAGCGCTCTGCCAATATTGCCTAGAGAGCGCGCCTACTATTCCTCGACGGGCGCCGGATGGCCGAACGCAACATCGTCGATGTACAGCACACCGGCAGCATTCTGGCTCGGCTGGGTCTTGTCGCCGACACCGAGGTAGAGCTTCTTGACGCTCTTCAGGTTGACGTCGGCCTCGCCGAAATCGCTGAGCGGTATCTTCCACTCCTGCCAACTGCCCATGCCGACCGCCGCCACAGAAAGGTTGTTGATCGTCTTCTTCCTCTCAATGCTGTCCTCCACGGTGACGTAGAACGTATCGATCCCATTGCCGGCCGGCTGATCGACGGTCAGAGAGGCCGATTGCCATTGGCCGACAACGTCGTCCGTCGTGGCGATTCCGGAGAACACTGCTTGTGTGGTCGCCGCCGCATTGTGACTGGTCACCGCCAAGCCGATGTAGACTGGATCGGTCATCGCGATCGTCACCGGATTGATCGGGCTCGGAACCCAGGTCGTCGGCGTGTCATCCGTGGCGTAGTAGGCATTGAACTGGTTGCCGGTGCGCTCCAGCTTGACCCAGACTGGGGCGGTAACCGCGATCTGCTCAGCCGTGGCGACACTCGAATCGCTGGCTCCCGAGCCGCCGACGGCCGCTCGGTTCTGAAAACGGAACCCATGACCGGGCGTCCAGACAGAGTAGGCCCAGACGGAATCCGCCTGCAACGTCTGGCGGATCATCACGCCGGCCTTGGCCCACGGATCGGTGGCATCAAGACTGTCGGCGCGGGCGACAATGGTACCGTTGCCCGTGAGCTGCTTGTAGACGACGCGGCCCTGGTCGGCAGTGTCATAGATGTCCGTGCCGATGCCGTTCATGACGATCTCGCTGTCGGAGATCACAAGGAACCCGATCGGATCGCCGCGGAACCACAGTGAGAGCGTGTCGGCCCCGTTGACGGTCCAGTCCTGGGCTAGGCTGAAAGTTCGCACGGCCTCGGAGTTGACCACGCCGCTGATGTTCTTATAGTAGAGCGGCATGGCTTGCGTGCCGTCGTGGACGATGGTCTGCTCGGCGTATGGCTCGTTGTCATGACCTACCTGCGAACCGTTGGCGTCGATATCGTAGCCATCGGCCCAAGTCTTGTAAATGCGGTTTGCTTCGTCGTCGGTATAGCTTTCAAAATCATCAATGATGAAGTATTCCTTCGTGCTGAAGCTCCACACGTCACTCTGCCAGATGCTGGGGGTGGCTGCCTCATTGACCTCGTCGACACGCCAGTAGTACGTCTGGCCGAGGTTTAGAGACCTGGGATAAAGGCTATCGCCCACTGTATCGACCAGGGCCGCGCCGTCGGCCACCGCGTTGCTGTCGGTATTGAGGTACACTTGGTGCCAAACAGCTTCCCGGCCTGCACGCCACGTCAGCGTGACCTCGGGACTAACGTCTGTGGCACCCGAGGCAGGCTGGGGCTCTCGTGCGTGAGCCGGGATGTAGTAGAACTGAACCTCGCTGAGACCGTACCCTTCTCGCGGACCCCAGTTGCTGTGAACGTTGATCCTGATGGATTTGGCTGGGATGCCGCCCAGATCGACGGTCAGGCCCGCGTAGTCAGCGGCGCCGGAGGCCTGGTCCAGCTCGAAATCGCCAAGGACCATCCAGTCGTTCACGTCTGTAGCGTACTCAATCGTCACGTCCTTCAAGCCAAAGCCAAGGAACGTCTCGTATTCGCCGTTGTAGTTCCAGATGTGCATCTCGTACATCTTGTAGACGCGGTCGAAGTCGTACCAGACCCAAACCGGCTCTCCCGCCACGGCATCGCCGAGCCACATGTCTGCCTGGTCAATCGAATGCTGGCCGTTCGCAAGGCCGGAACCGTCGACCATCTTCTCGGGACCCCGGTCCGCGGCAGAGGTTGTAGAGGCGGTGGCCGTCACGTCTTCCAGGAGGTAAATGAACGGCTCGGCCGTGAAGCTCCATACGCTCCCCTTGAAGGTAGTGAAGTCGGACGCCGAGTTGACTTCATCGACTCTCCAGTAGTAGGTCTGGCCGAATTCCAGCACACTAGGCGGATCGTACGTGTTGGCGTCCTGGCCGGGGCTGGCCAGGACCCCTAGAGGATCGTCGACAGTGGCGTTGTTGACGGCGTCGAACGAGGTCCCGAAGTACACATCATGTGAATACGCGTAAGCGCCGGGCTCCCAACTCAACACCACATTGCGGTACACATCCACCGCTAGATCATCTGGATCAGGATCCACAGCAAGGCGAGGCAACCCTCCGACCTCCCCCTCCAGGAGTTCGGCGCCCTCGCCGTTGTGCCAATCGACCTCGCGGAAAATAGAACTCTGGCCTTCGTGGGCCGATACCACCAGCACGATGATCCCGTCCGTATCGGCGTTCATAAAATCAGCCAGGGCCTGACTCGGTTCACTTGACTCCCGGATATCTCGCCCAGGCGTACGGAAGCTGAACAACGGGCCCACCAGCTCGGCCATATCAAGCTGCACGGGCGAGCTTAGTGTCGGCGTGGGGTCGTTTTGAACACCTGGCGCGGTGTTCCAGGTAAGTGCCTGGAAGTCCTCGACAGTGTGATCCAGCTCGTCAATGAGCCCGTATACGTCCACCTCGCCCGCGCCATAGCCATAGAGGCTGAGGCTCACGTTTGAGAAGACGCGCCCCGGGCCTTTGATCGCGGAGATGTCGAACTTGATGTATCCTACCCGGCGCCGTGGATCATCCGTGTTGCGAGCATGGACGGTCTCGGTATTGTAGACAACGTCAGGCCCGTACTGTGAATCATTGCAGACGTGCCCGTCATCCGAGGCGGTCACGCTGAAAGACTCCCCTCGAACGCCGCTGCCAACGCCAAGCAGCGTAACGAAAGCGATCAAGCAGGTCAACTTCCTGGTCATGCGAGTAACCCTCCTTTTCTGAGAATCGAGCCAGGTTTCCTTCTGCGATACTCACCGAGCGCTTCGTGACAGCAGAGACAGAAGTGTCTGCTCCCTCAGTATCTGCACAAGGCATTCTGCCTGCGTGCGATGACGCGGTCCCTGCAGCCGACCATTCCCCCCAGTGTTTCTTCCGACCCTCCTTTCACGATTGTGTTTGCCCGTCGCTTCAGCAGTCTATCCCGTCATAGGCACGTCTCCATCAATGCGCTTGCTCGTAGGTGGTAACGAGACTTCGGCGTCAACACGCGGTAACGATACCCAACTAACCTACCATTTAGAGAGCTGTCACGTCAACCCGAAGTGACCGCTCTCACGCTCCGGAATCCACCCGGGGCCCGGATCGTGTGCGCCGCGGGCCCCGAAATGCCGCTTTGTGACGCTTCGGTCAGCGGCAAGCAACGCCTACCGGTCGCCTACGAGATAGCGGACCTCGCCTGCCGATAGAGCCCGGTTGTAGATGCGGAAATCGTCTACAGAGCCTTTGAAATACGGGTCTGCCTCGTATTGCGACCGGCCGATCCAGTTCTGTGTCGTGTTACCTATAGCGCTGGGCAGCGTGGTGGTCGTCTCGCTGTCAGCGAGTGCACCGTCGAGGTACATCAGCATTTCGCTGGACGCACCGTCGATAGTGACCGCCACGTGATGCCAGCCGGACGGAAGGGCAGTGGGTGCGACGACGCGTGACTCGCCGGCGATGCCGCTGCTCGTGATCGCAAAGACCAACCCACCATAGGCATTGGGCGCCATCCACATATTCGCCGTTGTACCAGTGCCGAAATCAAAGATGCGTCCGAGCCCGTCCGTACTTGTCCAGTTCACCCACGTCGCGACGGTGGCGCTGCCCAGCGACTGCACCACCGGCCCGATCGGCAGGTCGACGTAACCGCCGGCGCCGTCGAGGACGATGGCCTTGCCGTAACCGGTCGGGCCTGTGCCGAAGCTGGAGCCGACTTGGGCCGTGCCGTTACGCCCATTGCCCGAGCCGTCGTTGACGTTGTCTTCCATAGCATAGAGGGCGACCAGGTTTGCCGTGCCGGGATCGACGGCCGGTTCCGGCAGCAGCGGCACCGTCTTGTGCAGGCGAATCTCGTCCACATAGAGCATACCCGAACCCGGACCGGAGACACCGATCGTCAGCGTCGTGACGCTCTTGGCCGTGTTGCCCAGAGAGGCCAGATCGATGTTCCACTGCTTCCACAACGGCTTGGTCGTGGCAGCCGCG
>CAZGRF010000339.1:0-4613 GCA_964527825.1 uncultured Pirellulales bacterium | reverse complement strand
CCAAGGGCTATGTCACGGCCGAGCAGTATCGTCGCTTCTGCAACGATGTCGTGCCGCTGGCGCGCATGAAGAAGCGCATTTTCACGGATGATGAAACGCTCGATGTCATCGTGGACGTGGCTAGCTACGGTCCCCGCGACCTCCACGACCGTGCGATCCAGTGGGTCTTGCGCAAGGCGTCCGGGAGGTTTGCTGCGGAGGGTCGGTTGGAAGTCGGGACCATTGCCACCGGCGGCCTGATGCGTATCGGCGAGATTCACGTTCGGCTGGACGGTTTCGCCAAGGCCGCCCGGCTCAACCTCGAGTTGCGTTTGCCGGGAACGGACTACGCCAACGACTGGAACGTCTGGGTGTACCCCGCCCGACTGCCCGCCGAGACATCCGATGCCGTGCACGTGACCGACGAGCCGGCACAAGCCCTCAAGCAACTGGAGCGGGGCGGGCGGGTTCTGCTGAGCGTCGACGCGCGTCACGTGCGGGGTAACACGGTGGCGTCGTTTCAGCCGATCTTCTGGAACCGCATCACCTTCCCGAGAAACCGCATCCACACGCTGGGCATCCTGTGCGGCCCGGACCATCCGGCGTTCGTTGATTTCCCCACGGACTTTCACAGCAACTGGCAATGGCAAGACTTGCTCGATGGCGCTAAGCCGCTGATCTTGGACGAGCTGCCGGCCGAGTTGACGCCGGTAGTGCAGACCATCGACGATTGGAATGATTGCCGCAGGTTAGGCGTGCTCCTGGAGGCCAGAGTCGGAGCAGGCCGCCTGATGCTGACGAGCATGGACCTTCGAACCAACCTGGAGCAGCGCCCGGTCGCCCGGCAACTGCGTCACAGCCTGCTGAAGTACATGTCATCGGCGCAGTTCGCTCCCCCTGTGACACTCTCGGCGAGTCAGTTGCGTCTTCTCCTCACCGAGTGAGATGCATTGCATGGCGTGCGCGTCTGTGCTATCCCAGTCGTCGGGTCCAGGCGACCAGTGCGCGGATCAGATCAGCGATCCTGTCCCGGGTCTGCTCGTCGGTGACCCGCCCGGCCTGATCCACCTTGTCCTGGACGGCAGGCACCAGCACTTCCGGCTGGTTGAGGGGGTGCATGTCGAGGAAGACACATGTCTGCCGCAGATGATATTGGGCTCTGGCTGTCCCCAGCATTCCGATTGAGGCCCCCATAATGGCAACCGGTTTGCCGGCGAGCGCATTATCACCGTAGGGCCGAGACGCCCAGTCAATCGCATTCTTCAACACACCGGGCACGGAGTAGTTGTACTCGGGCGTGGCGATGAGTACGGCGTCGGCCGCCTTGATCTTGGACTTGAATTCCTTTACCTTGGCCGCAGGTCGGCTTTCCAGGTCCTGGTTGAAGGGTGGAATCCCTTCGAGATCGAATGTCTCCAATTCCGCGTCTTCCGGCATCAGTTCGAGGGCGGCCCGCAGAAGTGCTTTGTTGTACGAGGCCTTTCGCAGGCTGCCCGCAAATCCGAGAATCTTGACCTTGTCTGCCATGTCCTGTACTCCTTTCCGCGCATGATACGCCTGGAGCGTATACGAGGTTCTCGGGGTTGTGTGCGGTTGTCGTGCAACGGCGAAGGAGAATTTCCTCGACCGAGTCAAGGCATTGGCCGACGTTGCGTGCCTGCTGCGATTGGCTGTTGTCAACCTTGCTGCTGCTGTTATACTTGTGCTGTGGCCTTGCAATTGGTACATGGTACACACCGGCCGTGGTCGCGTGAGTATAGGAAATGCAATGATGCACAAGAATCTCAACCCGAGATCCCGCCGTGCGGAAGCCTCCGCTCATACGTGGGTGATTAGTCGACGGCTGTTCCTAAGATCGGCGGCAGCCGCCGCAGCGGGGCCGGCAGTCCTGTCGCTTTCCTGCGCCGGCGACAGGCGCGCCGCCGTCGCGCGGCGCCTTTTGCGGTTTGGGATCGTGACCGATTGCCACTATGCCGACGAAGACACGATGGGAACACGTTTCTACCGCGAGTCCCTGGACAAGCTTGCGGAATGCATCGCGCGGATGAACGCCGAGAAGGTTGACTTTCTCATCGAGCTGGGAGATTTCAAAGACCAGAACAAACCGCCGGTCGAGGAAGCAACGCTCTCGTATCTGGAGAAGATCGAGGCGGTATTCCAGAAGTTCGAGGGACCCACGTATCACGTGCTCGGCAATCACGACATGGACAACCTCTCGAAGTCGCAGTTCCTGGCCCGCGTTGAGAACACCGGCATTGATTCAGGGCGCAACGTCTATTCGTTCGACGTGCGCGGCCTGCACTTCGTCGTGCTCGATGCCAACTACAAGGCCGACGGCGCCGACTACGATCACGGCAACTTCGTTTGGAACGACTCCAACATTCCCAGGCAGCAGTTGGAGTGGCTGGAAGCGGACCTGGCCGCGGCGGACGGTCCGGCGGTGGTGTTCGTTCATCAACCGCTCGACAAGGCCGGCCAGGAGTACGTCAAGAACGGCGCCGATGTCCGAGCCATTCTACAGCAGTCGGGCAAGGTACTCGCCGTCTTCCAGGGACATCGACACCAGGGCGGCTACAGCGAGATCGAGGGCATCCACTATTGCACGCACAAGGCAGTAGTAGAAGGCCACGGCCCGGACAACAACGCCTACGCCATCGCGGAGGTACGACCTAGCCGAGACATTGTCGTCACCGGCTACCGTCTAGCTGTCAGCAGGGAGCTGGCCGGCCGGCTTCCGGCGTTCGCCCGTTCATCGTGAGCGGCGTCTCCAACCGGCTGCGTCTGGGGCGACGCCGTAAGGCGTTTGCCTCTATGCTCTTGCGCGCACGCTACGAGTGGTCGCCTGCCTTCAAGAACGCATTCGAGCAAGGGCAGACAATATCGCAAAACGAGGCTGTGCAGCGGCTAGGTCCTTGCTTCGATCGCCCCTAATTCAGTAGAATAGACGGGTCGCATTAGCCGATACATCTGACGGCTCCAGCCGGAGGGAAGACGCCTGTCTGGGTAGGCAGTCTTCCACGCCCGGTTCGCAGTCTCTGCGGGCTGGCGCAGGCCGCGTGAGTCGATGATGGAGGACGCCAAGGCGGGCACGAGAGCGGCGGTTGTCTACGTTGCGTGGGTGGCCATGTGATGAAGCCATAATTCAATTCTGAATCTTCATTATGGAGGATTGTGCAATGGGACAGGTCAGATCGTGCATTCTAGCGCTGGCGCTGCTGCTGACGCTGGCAGGCGTCAATCCGGCGGCAGCCAAGACCCTCTACTTCGACAACTTCGACGGTGAGGCCGGGGTCGACCTGAACGGGACGAAGCCGGACATCACCACCGACGGCGCCGTTTGGGAGGCCGGTCCCAACATCGACGCCGACGGTACCCTCGGTTCGTTGTTCACGGCGATCCTGCCGTTCACGCCCGAGACCGGGACCGTCTATGAGTTGTCCGCCTCGTTCGACAATCAGGGTGACTGGGCGGGCATTGGATTCCTGAGTGAACCGGGCAACGTGGCGAACCGCATCAACGATAACAGTCCGTTGCTATGGTCTCTGACGCGTCCGTCCGGCGCGAGCAACTTCGACCAAGCGTTTCTCGGCCCCGGCACGGGTGGCGCCTTGAGCGATTCCACAACCAGCAGCGTCGCCGAGCTGAAGGTCCGCATCGAGACCATCAGCGACGCGGAGTGGGTGGTGACGTGGTTCTACGACGGCGCACAGATGTTCCAGGAGACCGTAGATGCGGCCGATTATGACATCAACTATGTCGCTTTCGGCGGCAACGGCATGTTCACCCCACTGACGGGAACGATCAGCAGCTTCCGGCTGATCGAAGGTACGGGATCGCCCTACATGGCCGGAGCACCGGAACCTGAAGATGGGGCTGTCGACGTGCGGCGGGACGTTGTCCTAGGTTGGCTACCGGGAGAGCTTGCCGCCACGCACGATGTGTACTTTGGGACCGTCCGGGAAGATGTCAACAGCGCCGACCGGGACAATCCGCTGGGCGTATTGGTCGAGTGGAACCAGGATTACAATACATATGATCCGCCCGGTCTTCTGGAGCTAGGCCAGACCTACTACTGGCGTATCGACGAGGTCAACGCCGCCCCTGACTTCGGCATTCACAAGGGCGAGGTCTGGAGCTTCGTCGCTGAGCCGGTGGTCGCCCCGATCCAGAATGTCCTTGCCACCGCGTCCATCCCCAGCGCCCCAGATTCTGGGCCGGAGAAGACCGTCGATGGCTCCGGCCTGACCGATGGACAACATGGCACCGGCGACACCACCATGTGGTCGGGCAAGGGCGCCGCAGGCGATCCCGTCTGGCTCCAATACGATTTCGACCGCGTTTACAAGCTGTACCAGATACACGTCTGGAACTACAACGGCCTGTACGAGATGTGGCTCGGCTTCGGCCTCAAGGACGTGACCATCGAGTACGCCACAGAGCCGAATGAGTGGATGACTCTCGGCGACTACGAGTTGGACAGGACCACCAGCGGCGCCACGTATGCCGGGCAGGTCATCGACCTCAATGGCCTCGCGGCGCGCTCGATCCGGATCAACGTCCACAGCAACAGAAGTCTCCAGGGCGAGCTGCAATACGGTCTGAGCGAGATCCGGTTCCTGTACAAGCCCGTTTTT
>CAZGRF010000338.1:0-4616 GCA_964527825.1 uncultured Pirellulales bacterium | reverse complement strand
TCTTGGCCCTATGGATTGGAGACGGTTGATTGCATCGTGTTTCGGGCTAGGCTGGTTGCCGATTGCGCCGGGAACGTGGGGGTCGCTGCCGCCGGCGGCAGTTTTCGGGCTTTTGGCCGGCTTCGGTGTCCCGGGCGTCGTGACTGCGATGGTAATGGCAGCCTTTGTCGTGGCCGGGTCGGTGGCCTGTGTGACATGCGTCCCGGCGGTGAGCGCCCTGGTGGGCAAGGCCGATCCGGGCGAGGTGGTGATGGACGAGGTCGCAGGCCAGGCCGTCACCTTCCTGGCCATCCCGTTGCTATTGCCGGACGATCTGCCATTGCAGCAATGCTGCCTTGTGACTGCGCTTGGTTTTCTGTTCTTTCGGGCTTTCGACATCGTCAAGCCTTGGCCGATAAGAAGGTTGGAGAGTCTCCCCGCCGGGTGGGGGGTGCTGGCAGATGACCTCCTGGCCGGTGTGTTCGCGGCGATTGCTCTGTGCGTATGTGTGAAGTTGTGGATTGCGGCGTAGGCCGCGACGGGAAGCACCAATGACGGCGCAGTACAGCGTTGAGGTTTGCGGGCAGCTTGAAGAACGGTTTCGTCGCGCGGACGTCCAGCGGCCCATGCGAGTGGCTCGGCATGACGCCGGAACGGAGCTGAGTTACCAAGTCCACAGCGTCGGCAGCGAAGGGGCCGCCTGCGTGCGGTTGCGGATCGAGCGGTTCGTCGGCGGAGGGTTCGCGGGACAAGTCTACCAGGTGAGGGTCCTCGGCATCGACGGGGGCGAAATCCCGGGCTTAGCACCTGACGGCATCTACGCCATGAAAGTCCTAATTCCACCTTCCGGTTTCGCTCGCCTGTTTCGCAACCTGTTGTATTGGGTCGGTTTCCAGGGTCCGTTTCAGCTCCAGGTCAATCCGGCGGCGGCCCGAGCCGGGGCTTTGTGGCAGAAGCTCATCCGGCGCGGGGCCAAGATCGAGTTCGGCGACGAACGCAGCGTTGTGGATATCTACGGCACGTTCACCGACGAGCAGCTCGGCAGTTGCGGCGAGCTCAGCGAGTGGGTCGACGGACGCACGTGGCAGCTTGAGGTCGATGATCGGTTGGATCTGCTGAAACGATGGCGTCGAGGCCGGGACGTCGATGAGCACCGGCTCGGCTCGCCGGAGTATCGCGCCAAGCGAGAATTCATGGCGCGGTTCGTGAAGTTGCTGCATGAAATGGGCGCGCATGAGTTCGCCCGACAATACGAATGGAGTACGTGCAAGAGCCAACCGAACTGTCTCAAACGCAAGGGGACGGAAGGCAATCCGGCCGGGGGGCTGGTCGCGGTGGATTTTCGGGCCGGGCTGGCGCTGTTGCCGTTCCTGCCCATGAGCCCCGGCGATATGAAGCTCATCGCCAAAGGCATTGCGAGAGGATCACTGGTCCAGTTCGATCGTGGCAGCATCGCCAAGCTGGAGCGATTCATCGACGCCCACAGCAGCGAGTTCAGCGATATGCGACCGGCGCTGACCGAGCTCAAGGAGGCCGAGCGCGTCTACCGCGACTCGATACCCGACGTTACGCACAACCACGTTCGGCTGCTGTACAGCGGGCGACTCTGGTCCACCATCTTCGACAGCGCCGTAACCGGCTGGAGAACACGGGGCCTTATCGCGAAACCGCGAGAGGAGACACTGCGGCGCAGTCGTATCCGAACGTTTCTGTTCTTCCTGGTCGGTTGCATTCCGTTCCTGGGCAAGGTGGTCCGCCGGGCCTGGGGCCGGGACGACTGGCGCCGGCACTACGCCCGAATGCTGAGCAGTGCGCAGTACCTGAGCCGGGCCTTCCAGGCGCACGTGACCGAGAAGATGATCGGCTGGTATCGATCCGGGCGCGTCGATGCCGAGCGGGCCCTGAGACTGGCGGACGAACCCTGGCGGTTTCTGGGGCATGGGCCGCTTTCGATCCTGCCGGCGGGGCTGCATCGCTTCCTGACCGATTGGCAGTTCGCCAAGGAGAAGCTGGCCTATCTGCTGATCCGGCCGGTGCGCCTGTATTTCAACGCGGAGCTGCGCGAGCAATGGCTGCGGGACATGCTGACGGAAGGCCAGAGAAAGCACATGCTCAGCGATGCCGACGCCCAGACGATCCTCTCGCAATTGGGTGAGCCCTTCATCCAGAAGTACCTCAAGAGCCTGGCAGTCCACGTGTGCACGCTGCCGGTGACGCAAGTCGTCTCGGTAACCATCGCGTTTATCTACGTCCTGACCCATCGCGATATGCCTCGGGCCGAGGCGTGGGCGGTTGGGTTGGGAATCATCGCACTGTTTCAGGTTGTGCCGTTGTCACCCGGCTCACTGACACGGGGTCTCTACGTCGTGTATCTCGTCGTCCGAGAACGCAATTTCAAGGATTACAACGTCGCCGTTTTCCTGGGCTTCTTCAAGTACGTGGGGTATCTGGCCTTTCCGATTCAAATGACCTACCGGTATCCGGCGTTGGCGCGGTTCATGGCTGTTCACTGGGCCACAGAGGCGGTTCATGTCGTACCGGTCTTTGGCGAGCGGGGCGCCTTGCTGGAGCACTGGGTATTTTGCCTGTTTTACAACTGGCCCCTGACTCTCCGGCGGCGGATGCGGCGTCGCGCCGAGATTCGGGCTTCTCTGCGCCCGCGCTACTGGCACGTGCCTCTGTGCATTCTGGCGATGGCGGGCGTGTTTGGGCTGGTGGACTACCATCACTTGGGTCGCACGGGCCAACTGCCCGGTCTGGGGGAATTCTGGTGGCTGCTGGTAACCGTGCCGCTGCTGTGTGGTGCGCTGACCACGTTGGGCTGCGGCGGGGCGACGCTGGGCCGAAGAATCGTCGGCGCTTTGGTTGCCGGCGTGTCGGCGGCAGTCCTGGCCGCGGGCGTTTCGGTACTGACAAGCCGGATGGCGGCCGCGGGCGTGCAGCCCTTGGCCTTGGGCATCTGGCGGGCGTTCATCTGCGCCATTCTGTCGGTCCTGGGCGCGATGGGGATCGAATTGAGTCTTCCCGAGCCTGAGCGGGCGCAACGGCATTCGCCATAACGGGGGCATTTCCTGCAAGCGACGCGCACCCGAGTCTCGCAGGCCTCAGGACCGCTACAGTTGTCGCACAGAATTGTATGGGCTCGGCCGGAAAAATGTAGGAAGCTGGTCGTTTGAGCGTATAATCGGTAGTGGCGGGCGGCGGTTCTGTCGTTCGGATCTCGGCCGGGCCCGTCCTGACTGTGTTCTGGTTTGTGTGGAGGGTATAACCCTCATGGCAGCAGATAGTTACAGTTCCATGTGCGATGACTTCTATGTTGACATGTACGTCAACACGGAGTTGGATCTGCCCACAGAACGAGATACCGTGCTGACGTTTTTCGAGCGGATACAGAAGCAGTTTCCAACGATGGGGCGCTTCTTGCGTCGAGAGAAGAGCGAGTACTATCTCGAAGAGGATCACGGGGTGGGGCATTACCGATGGATCAGCCTCGAAGGGGATCGCGTTGGCTCCGGTATGGCGAATCCGTCGAGTTTCGAGGAGGCCTATCGTCAGGATAGGTTGGTGCTCGAGCTCATGCCGTACATGCTCGGCGTCACACCGCTCGATATTGACTCCCTCGATCTGACCTTTGCCATGGATTTCGACTGTGCGGGCAATCACGATGAGGTCATCGCCGAGGCCCTGTTTGCGGGCAGCGCGTTCAGCGGGCTGCAGGATTGGCCGCACAGCAAGCCGATTGTCTTCTCGCCGGCGATGGTCGTAGCTCTGTCGGAGGACCAGCGAATGCAGGCGCGGGTGAGCATCGAGTCCAAGACGAGTGTCTACGAGCCCGGCGAAAAGGAGCAAGACCGCGATGAGGCAATCAGTCTGTCGCTAACGATCAGGCGGTATCCCGACCCGAATGAGCGGTTTGACGCGATCGCTTCGTTTGAGCAGCAATGCCGGTTGGCCGAGAGCTTGATGGCCGAGAAGATGGTCCCCTACTTTGTACAGCCACTTGCGGAGGTGATTGCTCAGCGACGGTCGACGTGAGTTCCAGAAGGAGCGGAGAATGGCGATAGAGGCACCCCTGAGCAAGTACAAACGCAACAACTTCAAAATCTACATCGTTGTCTGTCTGGTTGCCGCCGCGTGGTTTGCGTATGATGGCTATCTGAACAAAGGGTTCATAGGCAAGCACACGGATGCGCAAGGGAACGCGGACTTTGACCTTGTGTTCAATCGCGTCGCCCCGCCATTTCTGCTCGCAGGGGCGGCTCTTTTCGGGGTGCATTTCTACGCCATCAAGGGTCGAAAGCTCGTAGCCGACGACGAGGTGCTCGTCGTGCCCGGCAAGGAGACGATTCCCTACGGTGCGATTGAGAAGATCGACAAAACACATTTTGCACGAAAAGGGTTCTTCACGTTGACGTACAAGCAGGGTGACGGCAGGGAGGCGCAGCGCACGCTCAGTGACCGCCAGTACGACAATCTGGCTGCTGTTCTGGATCATCTCGTGACCAAGATCACCTGAGATGGGCCGCCCCCAAAGGCCGGTGAATTTGATTGACCGCAATGGGCCACCTCGGTAGGCTATTGCGGTTTGTCTTTTTGAGAGTCAGCCGTTGGCAGGCTTTGGGAAACAAGAATGCGAT
>CAZGRF010000337.1:0-4646 GCA_964527825.1 uncultured Pirellulales bacterium | reverse complement strand
GGTGGCTGGAAGTTGCCTTTATGGAAAGCCGAGCAGGAAGAATGTTGACGGGTATTGTCACGAGCAATAGTGGGAACAAGAGCGTCAGGGTGACCATTGATTACAAGGTCAAGCATCCCAAGTACGGTAAGTACGTCAGACGCCGCACCAAGCTCGCGGTCCATGACGAGCGTAACCAGTGCGGCGTCGGTGACGTGGTCGAAATCACGGAGTGCAGACCGCATAGCAAAACGAAGAGTTGGCGCCTGGTGCGGGTGTTGCAGAAGGCCGTTCAGGCGTAAGACCCAATACGAGTGCGAAGAAGATGATTCAGCAGGAAACGATGTTGGATATCGCCGACAACTCTGGGGTGAAGTCGGCGCTGTGTATCAAGGTTATGGGCAAGGGCTCGGCCAGAGGCAAGTTCACGCGACCTTGTGCGACCGTGGGCGACGTTGTCTGCGTGGCGATCAAGAAGTCGTTGCCGACCTGTCAGCTCGATGACAAGAAGGTGCACAAGTGTGTGATCGTGCGCACCAAGAGCCCCGTCAGACGCTCGGATGGGAGCTACGTTAGGTTTGATAGCAATGCGGCTGTGATGATCGACAACGACGGGAATCCGATCGGCACGCGAATCTTCGGCGCTGTGGCGCGGGAGCTGCGCGAAAAGAACTATATGAAGATCATCTCGCTGGCGGGCGAAGTCGTCTAGCGGCAGCGGAACCACCGCTGTCGGGGTTAGGGCACGAAAGGCAGAGAAATGGCCTTACATGTAAAGAGAGGCGATATGGTCCAGATTATCGCCGGCGACCACAAGGGGGCGACCGGTCGTGTATTGCACGTCCGTCCCGCGAAGAACGTGGTCGTGGTTCAGGGACAGAATATTGCGAAGAAGCACGTGCGTCCGTCACGGCGGAATCCGCAGGGAGGACGCATCAGTGTGGAACAGCCGATTCACATAAGCAATGTGCTGCCGCTCAATCCCAAGTTGTCCCGGGGGACCCGCGTCCGTTATCAGGATAGCAGAAAAGGCGGTAAGAAGCGTGTGGCCGTTGACGGCACGGAAATCGGCACGGTCAGAAGGGCAAAATAGCGGCGGGCTGTTGCTCATCAGGTACAGTCGGGAAGAAGAGCTGGAAAGCAGAGCAGACAGAAGATGGCGCGTTTGAAGGACCTATACAAGTCCAAGATCATGCCGGAGCTGACGAGAGAGTTTGGCTACGGCAACATCATGGCGGTGCCGAAGGTCGAGAAGATTGTGATCTCGATGGGTGTAGGCAAGGCCAGCCAGGACAAGAAGTACATCGAGTTGGCCAGAAAAGACTTAGCCATGATTGCCGGGCAGATGCCGGCAGTGTGCAAGGCCAAGAAGAGTGTCTCGAACTTCAAGGTGCGCGAGGGCATGGAGACCGGCCTGAAAGTCACAATGCGGGGCGTGCGCATGTACGAGTTTCTGGACCGGCTCATTAGCCTGGCGATCCCGCGCGTCCGAGACTTCCGGGGGCTGAACCCGAACGGTTTTGACGGTCGGGGCAACTACTCGATGGGTTTGGCTGAGCAGAGTGTATTTCCGGAAATAAACCCGGCGAAGGTCGAGGCTCAACAGGGTATGAATATCACGTTTGTGACGACGGCACGGACGGACGAAGAGGCACGCAGGTTGCTGATGCTTTTCGGGATGCCGTTCCGAGGCCAGACAGCCGGCGCCGTGGGCTGAGCGGTCCGTGGAAACGACAGTGTGGAGCGTGTGAATGTCGACGAAAGCGCTGGAAAACAAGGCAAGAAAGAAACAGAAGTATCGCGTGAGGCAGTATACGCGGTGTGAGCTTTGCGGGCGATCGAAAGCGGTTTACCGCAAATTCAAGATCTGTCGCATTTGTTTTCGAACGTTGGCCAACGAAGGCAAGATCCCGGGAGTGAAGAAGGCCAGTTGGTAAGGTGCTGGGCGACAGCCGCGGCGAAGACGCCGGAAGAGGCAGGATACTGACTATGAGTTTGAGCGACCCGATAGCCGACATGTTGACGCGGATTCGTAATGCGACACGGGCGAACAAGTCGCAGGTCAACGTGAGGGCGACGAAGATCTGCGAAGGTATCGCGGCGGTCCTGAAGAAGGAAGGCTATATCGTCGATTATGACCGCATCGCCGACGGCAAGCAAGGCATCCTGAGGATTGTGCTGAAATACGGTCAGGAAGGCCAGCCGGCTATCAGTGAAATAACGCGAACGAGCAAGCCGGGACGTAGGATCTATGCCTCCGTCGACAGGTTGCCGAGGGTGTTGAATGGCATGGGTATTGCAGTGGTATCAACAAGCAAAGGGGTTATCAGCGATCGAAGCTGCCGGGAGAACAAGGTGGGCGGCGAGATTCTATGCACGGTAAGTTAGATGAGTCGAATTGGAAGAAAACCGATTGCGATCCCGCAGGGCGTGAAGGTCGAACAGAAAGGCCGGGCGGTGAAGGTCTCTGGACCTCTGGGGACTTTGCAGCTCGACTGCCATCCGGCGATCAAGGTGACACTGGATGCGGACGGTAGCAAGATCGACGTCGCGAATCCGATGCCGGACGATCGCAAGTGTAGGCAGCTCCACGGCACGATGCGGGCCCTGCTTGCGAACATGGTCGCGGGAGTCAGCCAGGGATTCGAGCGGAAGTTGGAGGTGTATGGAACCGGTTACAGCGTGAAGGAGCAAGGTGGGAAGCTGCTCCTCCAGGTTGGGTTCTGTCATCCGATTGAGATGGCGATTCCGAAGGATATCAAGGTTGCTATCGACGTCGCAGCGACGCGAGGCAACGATATTCCGGCGAAATTCACCGTTCGCGGCATTGACAAGGGCCGGCTCGGGCAGTTCGTGGCCAACATCCGGCGGATGAGACCGCCGGAACCGTACAAGGGCAAAGGAATTCGCTTTAGCGATGAGCATGTGCGGCGCAAGGTCGGCAAGGCATTTGCCTCGGGCGGGTCATAGCGGATTGAGAAATTGGTCTTATGAAGACGGAAAAAACCCAAAGGGCGGCGGTAAGGCGCAAGTATCACGTGAGGAAGAAGGCTTTCGGAACACGCGAAAGGCCGCGTTTGTCCGTATTTCGCTCGAACAAGCATATCTACGCCCAGATTATCGACGACACCGCAGGGGTGACACTCGTAGCTACGAGCACGCAGGCGAAGGTGTTGCGGGACCAGTTGACGAAAACCGTGAACAAGGAGGCCGCGGCGGTGGTCGGAGAGGTGCTCGCGAAGAAGGCTCTGGATGTCGGTATCAAGTGTGTGTGCTTCGATCGCAACCGCTTCAAGTATCACGGGCGGGTTAAGTCCCTGGCCGACGCGGCAAGGAAGGCTGGTTTGGCCTTTTGACAGAGGCTGTTGGAAACTGGGAGACGAAATTGGCTGCAGAACCGAGTAGAAGACCTGAGCACGAAGAGAAGCCGTTGGAAGATACGGTGGTGAAGATTTATCGATGTGCGAAAGTGGTGAAGGGTGGGCGTCGATTCAGCTTTGCGGCTCTCGTGGTGGTCGGTGACCGTGCCGGCAACGTGGGAATCGGCTACGGCAAGGCCAACGAAGTCCCGCTCGCGGTCGAGAAAGGGATGAAGGACGCGAAGAAGGCGATGCATGGAGTTCCCTTGGTCGGAAGCACCATTCCGCACAAGGTCATTGGCCGATTCGGGGCGACGAAGATCGTCATGGCTCCCGCCAGTCCGGGTACGGGCGTGATTGCCGGCTCCAGCGCCAGGGCGGTGCTGGAGTATGCAGGGGTGCATGACGTGCTGACGAAGGTCTATGGGAGTATGTCAGCCAAGAACGTGGTGAAAGCCACCTTGGACGGCCTGGTGAAACTGCGCGACAAGGAGACCGTTGAAGCGTTACGGGGTGTCGCTATTTTGTAGCGACAACTATGACCATTTGGGTGATCTAAATGTTGAGTCATGAGATTACTTCCGTTGTAGGCAGGCACAAGGCGCGCAAGCGCGTTGGCCGGGGTCGTGGTACGGGCCATGGCAAGACAGCCGGTCGCGGACACAAGGGTAGCCGAAGCCGAGCGGGGGCCATGCGGTTCTCTCTCTATGAGGGCGGACAAATGCCTCTGTTTCGGCGCGTGCCGAAACGAGGGTTCAACAACAAGCAGTTCGCCAGACGTTTTGAGATCATCAACGTGTGCGAGCTGGAACGCTTCGACGACGGAGCTGAAGTGGGGATCCGGCAACTGTCGCAGGCGGGTTTGATTCCAGGGCTTGACAGCCGTGTGAAGATCCTCGGAGATGGCGAGTTGACGAAGAAGCTCCAGGTAGCGGCTCACAAGTTCAGCAAGTCGGCAGAGGAGAAGATCGTGGGTTGTGGGGGCAGCGCGATGCGGATTGGCGTGAAAGAGAAGAAGGACACCCGTCGCAAGCGTGCCTGACGTTGGCCATGTCTGCGAGTGGCTAAGGGGCCGAGCAAGCTACGGAGAACGGACAAGTGATAGGGACAATAGCCAATATATTCCGAATACGGGACTTGCGGAACAAGATCCTGTTTACCGTGGCGCTGCTGGTCATCTACCGAGTAGGGTTTCACATCCCGAATCCTGGGTTCAACCAGGAGAGAATGGAGAGTGCCGCGACCGGTCGTGACACGGACAGTCCACTCGGACGTGCAGCCGAGTATATGCAGATGTTTACGGGCGGG
>CAZGRF010000336.1:0-4648 GCA_964527825.1 uncultured Pirellulales bacterium | reverse complement strand
CCTGCGTCCCCCGATGATCCAGCCGGTGGACTGCCGACGGGTGCGGATCGAAGGGGTGAAGCTTCAGAACCCGCCGTTCTGGACGTGCAACCTGGTGTACTGCGATGACGTGGTTGTCACCGGCATCTCGATCAAGAACCCGGCGAACTCGCCCAACACCGACGGGATCAACCCGGACTCGTGCCGGAACGTGCACATCTCCGACTGCCATATCAGCGTCGGGGACGATTGCGTCACGATCAAGTCCGGCCGGGACGAGGACGGACGCCGCGTGGGCCGGCCCTGTGAGAACATCACCGTGACCAACTGCACCATGCTGGACGGGCACGGCGGCGTGGTGATCGGCAGCGAAATGTCCGGCGGCGTCAAGAACGTGACGATCAGCAATTGCGTTTTCGACGGGACGGACAAAGGGATCCGCATGAAGACCACGCGCGGCCGGGGCGGCGTGGTCGAAGATATTCGCGTCAGCAATATCATGATGACCAACATTCCGGTCGGCCCGATCTACCTGAACATGTTCTACACGCGGGCCCCGGAGGAGCCGGTCTCAGAGCGAACGCCCGCCTTCCGCAACATCCACTTCAGCAACATCACCGTCAAAGGCGCGCCGGTGGCAGGCTACATCCTTGGCCTGCCCGAGCGACCTGTGGAGAACGTGACCTTTAGCGACATCAACATGGATGCCGAGACAGGATTCCAGTGCAAGGACGCCCAAGGCATTGCGTTCCACAACGTCACGGTCAACACCCAGAAGGGGCCTGCCCTAATCTGCGTGAACACCCAGAACCTGGAGATCGACGGCTTTCGGAGCATGACGCCGCACGACGACGCGGCCGTCATCAGTCTGACGAACGTGCGCGACGCGTACATTCGAAGCTGTTGGGCGGCCGGCGGAACCAAGGTCTTCCTGGCCCTCAAGGGAGACGCCAGCAGCGATATCTTCCTCCAAGGCAACCACCTCCGAGACGCGGCCTCGCCCGTAGATATGAGGGAAGGCTTCCCCGAGTCAGCCCTGACCCGGTAGGACTGCGCGCAGTGTGCCCGGAAGGGCATAGATCAGATCGGTTGCGGTTGCGCGGCGCGTTTCGGCAATTACGTTTGAACGGAAGCCGCCTTGCTGGTAGAATCCCCGTTCCTTTGTGGATGATCGAGGACAGTGCATGGAGTCAAGAACGGACAAGTGCGTATTGCCCAGCGGCATGGTGTTGTTGGGCGAACCGATGGACGGCGTGGAGTCGGTGGCGTTCGGTTTCATGCTGCCGGCGGGCGCGGCGGTGATGCCCGAAGGGGCCTGCGGCGCTGTGAACGTCATCAGCGACTGGATCTTTCGCGGCGCCGGGCCGCGCGACAACCGCGCCCTGGGTGATGCGCTCGACGGGCTGGGCCTGCACCGCTCCGATTCGGTCGGCAGCTCCCATCTTTTCATCGGAGCGGCGTTGGAATCCAGCAATCTGGCCCAGGCACTGGAATTATATGCCGACGTCATTCTACAGCCGCACCTGAAAGATGAGGAGTTCGAGCCGGCCCGGCAGCTTGCTCTGGAGGGTGTTCTGGCACTGGACGATGAGCCGCGACAGAAGGTAATGGTGGAGTTGCGGAAGCGATTCTATCCCAGCCCGTTGGGCCGCAGCACGAGCGGTGAGATCGAGGAATTGGAGCGGCTGACCGCCGCGCTGACTCGCGAGCTCGTCAAGGCCGACTTCAACGTATCGCAAACCATCTTCACCATGGCAGGCAAGTATGATTTTGACGCCGTCTGCCGGCAGATGGATCGTGCGTTCGGCAGTTGCCGGGGGACGCCGCCTGTGTCGCCTGAGATTGCGCCGAGGCTCGGCAAGTACACGCACATCCCGAATGACGGGGCGCAGGTTCACATCGGCCTGATGACCGAGACGGTCAAGTTCACCGGCGAGGGCTACTACGATGCCCGCGTGGCGACGTCGGTCCTGTCCGGCGGCATGAGCGCGCGGCTGTTCACAGAGGTCAGGGAGAAACGCGGCCTCTGCTACGCCATCGGGGCGCGATACCACAGCCTGAAGGAGGCCGCAGGCATCATGTGTTACGCCGGAACGGCGCCGGAGAAGGCTCAGGAGACGCTCGATGTCATCATGGCCGAGTTCAGGCGCCTGGCCGCGGGGATCACCGCGGAAGAGTTGGAACGGGCCCAAATCGGGCTGAAGTCCTCGCTCATTCTCCAGAGCGAGTCGTCCAGCAGCCGGGCCGGAGCCATTGGCAGCGACTACTACATGCTGGGCAGGGTCCGCAGCCTCGACGAGATCAAGGAGAAGATTGAGGCGACCACGGTCGATTCGGTCCTGGGGTGTCTGAGGGACAACCCCTTTGCAGAATTCACCGTGGTGACGATTGGCCCTGCGCAAGTTCGTGTCGGGTAGGACTATGCACTTTGAGCAAAGAACGTTGGCAAACGGCTTGGTTCTCATAGGTGAAATCAACCCGTCTGCGCGGTCGGCAGCGGTTGGTTTTTTCGTCCGTACGGGCTCGCGCGACGAGACGCCCGAAATCAACGGCGTCTCGCACTTCCTGGAGCACATGCTGTTTAAGGGCACGGAGCGCCTCAGCGCGCTGGAGGTCAATGAGGAGTTCGACCGCCGGGGGGCGCAGTACAACGCGTTCACGAGCGAGGAGAACACGGTCTACTACGCGGCGATGCTGCCCGAGTACCCAGTGGAAATCAGCAATCTGTGGGCGGAACTGATGAGGCCGGCGCTGCGCGACGACGACTTCAACATGGAAAAGAACGTGATCAAGGAAGAGATCGCGATGTACGCGGATACGCCAACGTTTGACGTGGTGGACCGGTGCCGGACGCTGCATTACGGCTCGCATCCGTGCGGGCACAGCGTACTCGGCAGCGTCGAGAGCATCGATGCGCTGACCGCCGTCCAGATGCGACAGTATTTCGGCCGCCGGTACGCCCCCAACAACATGGTGGTCGCTTGCGCGGGTGACTTCGAGTGGGACCGCTTCTGTGCCGTCGTGGATGAGCGATGCGGCGGTTGGAGCCCGCAGCCGGTCGAACGACCACTTTCACATTTCGAGGGCAGCAAGAAGGTCGAGCGACTGGCCAAACCCAACCTGAGCCGCGAGCACGTCTGTCTGATTCACACAGGGGTCTCAGCCCAGGACCCAAGGCGATTCGCTGCCGCACTGCTGGCGATGGTGGTCGGCGACGACCTGGGCTCGCGCTTCTACTGGGAGCTCGTGGACAAAGCCTTGGCTGAAGCGGCCTCGATGCAGTTCAACGCGATGGACGGGACCGGGATGTTCTACAGCTATCTGCGCTGTAGCACCGACGGCGCGCCCCGCGTGATGGAGACCGTCAACAAGATCTTCCGGGACATTTGGACCAATGGAATTTCCGAAGATGAGTTGACCAAGGCCAAGAACAAAATCCTCAGTGCTCTGGTCATCAAGAACGAGCTGCCGATGGGCCGCTTGGTCGATCTGGGTTTCAACTGGATGTACTTGGGCCAGTACCGTTGCGTTGAGGACGACGTCGCGGCCACCAAGGCGGTGACGGTGGAACAGGTCAACGCGCTGATTCGTCAGTTGGACCCGGGCAGTTTCACGCAGTATTCGCTGGGGCCGGCCTCCTCTGCCTGAGAGAGCAGGGTGCGCCGGTGCCGGATGTTCGAGCTTGTTTGACAAGCAGAAGCGCGGTAGTGTAAGATCAAGAAGGACGCCGCGAGGCGATTCCGTTTGGGTAGGTGTGTATGTCGCATAAGCCTGGAGGCGGAGGTGTCTTTGGCGATCATGGATGAGAGCAGCATCAGGATGAGAAGCAACATGGAGAAGGTCCTTCGCGCCATGGATGTCATTCCGTCGTTCCGCGACGACGGCACGGAGGATAGCGGCAGAGCGGGCACGCCCCGGCAGGCATCATCGTGGCGGCCGATGATCGAGCCACATCACCTCTCCGCGAGCCAGACGCCCGTGGGTGCGGCTGCAGACGGGAAAAACCGCGCCCAGAACGGACCGGTCATACCCGAGTTCGACTTGGGAGAGAGAATCCTCGCCGAACAGCGTCGCATGACGGCCAGAAAACGGAAAGCTCCGGGCGCCTCTGACATCGAGCCGGGCGGCCGCACACAGGACAAGACGGTAGCCCCGAGGCCATCATTGGCCGCTCCGTCGGCAGAGGAGTTGCTTCAACTGCAGCAGATTGTCGCCGACATTGTCGCCCGCGATATCGAGCGCCTTTGCGCCGGGCCGACCGGTGACAGGCAAACCTAAGACCGGAGGTCCGGCCTTGGCTGGTCCGGATCCATTCACGGGTGGCCGTGCCGCGGAAGCCACTCGCGCCGCAAACGATAAGGGAGACATAGAGGTGGAAAAGCGGTTCTCTTCATCACCCGTGTCTCCCCACCGCGAAGTGCCTTGATTTCAGTCCATTGAAAACTGCTCAGAAAGAGTCATTTTGCACTCGCAGCTTACGCTATTGTGTGAGGATCGAGCCGCTCTGTCAATTGTGGAGACTACGTATTTTGACCGCAGGGGTCACACTTTGCAGGAGGAATCCGGCTGCTTCTGGGTTGGGGCGGAGAGGGTCCCAAGAGGGCCGGACGTAGCCCGCCACGCGGCATGTCGGGAGTAGTGCATGCGAAATTCTCAAAGTGCGATTTAT
>CAZGRF010000335.1:0-4656 GCA_964527825.1 uncultured Pirellulales bacterium | reverse complement strand
ACCATGTGCTTTACCTTGCCTAAACAGAGCGGCACAAACAATGGGGGACAGAAATGAAAAAAATTAAGATACTTTTAGCTGATAGCTCCACCTTTACACGAATTATCCTTGCCAATGCACTGGAAGCGCTGGGATACAAGGAGACGGCAGACAAGATCTGGGGTCCACACATTTGTTCGAACATGTGCTGGTCGAACTACCCGTGTTCTGAAGATGTGGAGGGAGGCTACAGCGGAGGTCGGTCGTGTTGGCGCCTCATCGAAAATTGGTGGATGCTCAAGAAGAAGGACTTCGGGAACTGCGTTGATTCGAGTGACTACCGGACCAGGGATCTGTGCGGGACCAAGAGTACTTGCCGGGATCGTATCAAGCGAATGGGTCAGATCGTCGAACATATGGGGCAGGCGACTTCGCTCGTTTTGGCAGCTCTGATCAACGTGTCTGACGAATACGAACGAGAGCAGGACAACAGGTATCTCACCTCCTCGTCTGCCGGTGAATTGGCAGTGAGCTATGCTGAGATCCAGCAGCGCAAGTACGCTATCGAACGGCTCATCGCTGCTGGCTTCACTCCAGCCGATGCAAGCACGCTCGCTGACAAAAATGGCTGGACCATCGATGCCCTGATCTTGATCGATGCTGGATTCAGCCACGCGAACGCGGCCGCGATTGCTCCCAAGGGGCATGAGGCCGTCGTGCGGGCGCTCTGGTGGCACAAGTACTGGATTTGGGTCTTGGTGGGAGCAGGTACGGCGATTGGCGGATCAGTGCTTTTGTACTCGAATCGAGACAAGATCCGGGGATCGCTGGCCCACTAGGCACAAATTGTCGATCTGGGCTTGACCGCTGTTTCGAGCCCAGGTAGCCTTCAATCGTTACCTGTAAAGCGGTTCTGTAGCGTCCGACTACGAACACGTTCTGCATGGCTGCAGAGGTGTATTTTGAGTCGGGCAGACTACGGACGAGCATTTCAGATCCGGTCCAAGGACGTTCGGTCCTATGACCGGACGAAGAACTACCGTCGCAATCCGATGGGCGTGACCACGTTGGCGCGAGTCAATGGCCCGGGAGCCTACTCCGCACGTTCAGCAGCCCAAGGCAAGAGCAAGTCCCAACGGATCGCTGCAGCCCGAAAGCTGCTGAACAACGGAGGCAAAATGCAGAAGCGCGGCCGACGAGCGTCGTTCGTTTCCAACGCCAACCCCGGTGCGAAGAAGCGCGGCAAGCGCCTTGCTGCCTACAACGCGGCTCGCAAGCGGGGCATGAACAAGAACGCAGCGGCGCGCAGTGCCCTGCGCAAGGTTCCGTGGACGGCTACCGAGCGCCGATCTGGTTCCAGCTTCCAGAGCATGCGGGCCAACCCCAAGCGCAAGGCTGCCAAGAAGAACCCCACCACCGGGCGCAAGACGCGGACGACCAAGCGGCGCCGGATGCGGGCCAACCCGACGGCAGCGCAGTACGAGCAGGAAGTGCGCACGTCCCGCGCTTCGGGCACGACGCCGGCCGCGCCGAGCAAGCCCAAGTCGCGCAAGCGCAAGGGAACAGCGAAGCGCAAGACCAAGCGGGCTACGGCCAAGCGCAAGACGAAGAAGCGCGTGGCCAGTCAGTACAAGACCGTGCCCGCGACCAAGCGGGTGCGGTACAAGTTCGGCAAGTACAAGCGAGCTCGCATCGTCAATCCCCGCACGGGCAAGGTGCAGTACAGCTACATGTACCGCACCAAGGGCGGGCGCCTGCGGCGCATCCCCACCTCGGCCGTCGTGGGCAAGAAGGTGAAGGGAACCAAGGAGCTTCCGGCCAAGGTGCGCACGGCTCGCGCTCGGACGGCCAAGCGCATCATCAGGTCAGGTGGGGCGTTCACTCCGAATGCATCTTCGCGAGCACGCAAGCGAGCAGCGGAGAAGGCTCGGCTCATGAGGGCAGGTTACAGCGCCACCAAAGCCGCACGAGCCGCTCTACGCAAGTATCCCTGGACCGTGGCTGAGAAGCAGGCCGGGAAAACCATCAGCAAGAGAGGCAAGATCGTGACACGCAAAGCGAAATCTGCGCGCGGTGGGAAGAAGCGCAAGGCCACGTCCAAGCGCAAGGGAGCCCGCAAGGGCGTGAGTCGCAAGCGGAGTCTGGCGGCCAAGCGCGGATGGGCCAAGCGGCGCCGAGCTGGGACGGCACCGACCAAGCGGCGCAGTATTCGCAAGGGAGCCCGCAAGGGAACGAAGAGCGCCACGAGTCGCAAGCGGAGTCTGGCGGCCAAGCGCGGATGGGCCAAGCGCAAGCAGAAGTACGGCAAGAGCGGGCGGAGCCTGTACCGCAAGAACGCGGACCGGTTCGTGACGTTCATGACGACGACAGCGCTGGTCGGGGTCGGTGTGGTGCTGCATCGCGGTATCACTGCCGGCATCCTGCTCCTCCTGACCGGTACCACCAGCGGTGAAACCGCGGCAGCGGCGGATACCACTGCGGCTTCTGGCCTCGGTCGCTACCGGCGACGGCGCGGAGTGCGGGGTCTCGGGCAGACCGAAACCCCCAGCATGACCAAGCCGGCGGTCTCCGCGGGTGTGGCCATGGTCGGCAGTCTCGCGGCGGTCTACGCCGGTGGCGAGGCTGGTACGGTGATCGCGGCTGGCATGATCGGCAGCAGCATCGGGCAGCTGATGGTGTACGGGCTCAAGATCATGGGCCAGAACGAGCTGGCCTCGGCGCTGGGCGGCTACAGCAACTCGATGGCGTTCAGTCTGCGCGGTCGGGGTGTTGGTCGCTACCGTCGTCGCCCAGCCCTCAGGGGTACGGGAGCGGCGAGCAGCATCCTGCCGCGCTATGCCCCGGTGGGTGCGTTCAGGCAGGCCGCTGCCGGCACGCACATGCCGAATCGGCTTGGCGAGTACTTCACTCCCAACCCGCTTGGCGAGTACTTCGCTCCCTCGAATCTCGAAGGAGTGGGGGCCTACGAGCCGGCAGGTCAGATGGCCATGCAGGCGTCGGCGGGAACTGGTCAGATCGATGACGGGATCCGTCCCGACACCAATCTCGACCGAGTGTTGGATCTGGCCGAAGCTGCTGCGGGTCTCCGCGGGGTCGGCGCGGCCAAGTTCGCGCAGGCCATGGCGGGGCGTCCAGGTGGGGTCGGTGAGTACATCACTGCCGAGCGCACCAACGGCGACTTCACCGAGCAGCGCGTGCCCACGAGCAGTCAGTGGATCCCGAACGGTCCGCTGTGGGCAGGCACGCTCGGCGTCACCGGTGACACCCAGACCAGTGACATTCCGGCGGGCATCCTCGCCGGACCTGGAGGCAATGGCGTCCTGAGCGGCGGCTGATCTCTCGCATCACCTCGAACCAGGCCAGGAGGAGGCGGCAAACCGCTTCCCTGGCCTTTCGAGGTGCAAGGATCCTGTTGGACACGGGGGCCGACCCATTAGCAAGGCATAATCCAGCAGGATTCGACAGTAACCACGCCCGCAAAGCGGGAAACCAGACCCAGGTCACGGCAAAGCCGACTCGATTCTAATGAGGTAAGAATTCATGGCAAAGCTCACCAATGTCCGAGAGCGCATCCACCAACCGTTCTATGACACCCTGATTCGAACCTCGGGTCTGGGTGGGACGATCACTGCCATCAACGATCGTGAGCAGCTGTTCACGAACCGGGCCCGGCAGGGTGACATCTCGGCGCTGACGAACCTCCCGAACGGTTCGACGCTTCCCTCCGACCAGAGCCACGTCACCCTCGCCTTGAGGGTGTTCACGTGGTTCCGCAATCCGATGATCCGCAGTGCGGCGGCAAGCTCTCACGGCCGCAACGGTGACTTCTCTCCGGCGGGCGCTGCGGCGTTCTTCGCTTCGGCGGCGGCTGGCGGAAACAGCATCGGGCGCATCCAGGATGTGTACCGGCTGCACTGGCAGGTCATGGAGCAGCTGCACTGGAACTTCGGAACCGGTGAGAAGAACTCCATCACCAACATGGCGACCAAGTACTTCCCCGACGGTGGGGGGCTCTCGGGCGACATGGGCGGTACGTCGGATCTCATCCACTGGCAGAACGGCTCTCCGGACCACACCGCGATCCTCCGGCTCGCGCGTGCGGTGCTGTTGCCGCCCCGCCAGAACGTGCTGTGCGTTGCGAACATCTCGCGGCTGCCCGACGGCGGCCTCGCTGGAACCTTGGTTACCACGACCGCGGGCGGACGCGACATGCTCTCGCTCACGGCCAACCTGAACGCTCAGGACGGCATCCAGAAGGTGGTCCAGTTCACGTTCGACGGGCTGTTCGCTCGCGACGTACAGTGAGTTCCTGCACGATTCCGCGCACATGCGGGATCTCCCCAGGAACCTAGCCCGAGGAGGGCCGGTGCTCGGGTAGTGCCGGCCCTTTCTTGGTTCTGACACGTCGATTGACGTCACTCTAGAAGGAGTCTCAGAATGGCAAATTTGGAACAGATCCTCCAGCAGCTACGAGCTGGGGTGAGCAGCGCTCATAGCGCTGTGAAGGCAGAAGCAGCGCAACGGCAAGGAGCCGAGGCGCTCATTCGGCAGGAGATCGAGCGACAGCAGCGCGATCTACAGAACTTGTCTCAAGCGCTCAGCTCCGTAAAGGGATCGAGCATCAAGGGGCTCGGTGGTAACGGCGGATCTATCGACGTGCGCGACGGGGAAGCGATC
>CAZGRF010000334.1:0-4662 GCA_964527825.1 uncultured Pirellulales bacterium | reverse complement strand
TATACACCCCTCCTTAATCGCGTACTTCACCTATTTTAGAGCTTGTCCCGTTTCCCGGCCTTCGGCGCTCGCGAGAACTGACCCACGTCTGCTTTCCAAGAGTGGCCCACCCTTGCCTGATCTGAGCATCCGCTGACCTCTCCTGGTGGCGCGGTGATTTGATATGTCACCGTGTCTGACACTCGAAAAAGACCCTGCTCCATGTGCCGCCGCTGGTTCCGGCCTGATCCTCGTGTAGGAAACCGTCAACACGCGTGCAGCAAACGGGAGTGCCAGGCGGCACGGCGGAAAAAGACCCAAGCCCGCTGGCGCGCCCGGAACCCGGACTACGCCACCGGCTACCGGATCCAGCAGCGCGGCGCGCGGGAACAGGCGCCGGAACCGCTGCGATTGCCCGCCCCGTTGAGGCAACTTCCCTGGGACCTGGCGAAAGACGAGTTCGGGGCAAAAGGTGCTGATTTTATTGGAGTTATGGGCACACTCCTGCTCCGGTCCGCGAAAGACCAGTTCCGGGCGTATCTGGTTGATCCGAAGGGAGTTTCCGGCACACTTCCCCTTTCTGCAGCGAAAGACCAGTTCCGGCCTCCGCCATACTGTGATCTCGACGCGAGAGCAGGCGATGCAACTGGAGTTTCACCAACTCGACCGCCGCTTTGAACACCTACGGGTCCGCGATCCCGGCCGGCAGCGGCTGCTGTTGGCGTCGCTGGCTGAATCGGGCCAGCAGACGCCGATCGTGGTGGTGGCCGCCGCCAACCAAAGCGAGCGTTACCTGGTCATCGACGGCTACAAGCGCATCGCGGCGCTTCAGCAACTGGGCCGGGACACGGTGGAGGCGGTTGTCTGGCCGATGAGCGAAGCCGAAGCGCTGGTGCTGGAGCGTTCGCTGCGGTGGTCCAAACACGAGACGGCGCTGGAGGAAGGCTGGCTGCTGGGGGAGCTGGAGCAGCGCTTCGGCTATGGGCTCGAGGAGCTGGCGCGGCGGTTTGATCGCAGCACCAGTTGGGTATCGCGGCGGCTGGCGCTGGTCGAGTTGCTCCCGGAAGTGATCCAGCAGCAAGTGCGCGAGGGCAAGATCGGGGCGCAGCTGGCGATGAAGTATCTGGTGCCGGTGGCGCGCATCAGCCTGGACGATTGCGAGCGGATGGCGGCGGCGTTCGCCAACCATCACTGGAACACGCGGCACGCCGGGCAACTGTATGCCGCCTGGCGCGAGGGCTCGCCGGCGATCCGGAAGCGCATTCTCGATCAGCCCGAACTGTTCTTGAAAGCGCAGCGGCACGTGGAGCTGACAGTATCCGACGCGTCAGCCGACGAACTGTTGCGCGATCTGGAGATGGTGTCAGCGATCGTGAACCGCGCCAGCCGGCGGTTGGCTGGCGCCGCGGCCCGGCTGGATGGCAACCAACTGGAAGAGGCACGCCGCCGCATCGATCGCATCCAACGCCAACTCCACCGTCTCGATGAAAGAATCCCACAGGAACAACAGCACCATGTTGAGCAAAGCGCAACGAACCACGATTCTGGAACTGAACGCCCAGGGCGTGAGCAAGCGCGAGATCGCGCGGATTCTGGGCATCTCGCGCCAGAGCGTGCGCCAGGTTCTTCGGTTGAACTCCACCGACGTGCCGGAACTGCACCGTCCCGAGAAAGCCGAACCCTACCGGCAACAGATCCTCGAGCTTTTGATCACCTGCAAGGGGAACCTCGTGCGGGTCCATGAAGAACTCACCGCATCCGGAGCGGCCTTGTCGTACTCGGCGCTGACCGCCTTCTGCCGCCGGCAAGGCATCGGCCAGACGCCCATCGTGCCCGCCGGCCGGTACCACTTCGAGCCGGGCGAGGAGTTGCAGCACGACACGTCTCCGCATGAAGTTCAGCTGGGAGGCAGGAAACGCAAGGTACAGACCGCCTCGGCGGTGCTGTGCTATTCGCGGATGCTGTTCTTTCAGCTCTATCCCAGCTTTCAGCGGTTCGACTGCAAGGTCTTTTTGACCGAAGCACTGCGCTACGCCGGTGGCGCTCCCCAACACGTCATGATCGACAACACGCACGTGGTGGTGCTGCGCGGCACCGGACGCGAGATGGTTCCGGTGCCCGAGATGGCCGCCTTTGCCGACCGCTTCGGGTTCCGCTTCCTGGCCCATGAACGCGGCGATGCGAACCGTTCGGGCCGCGTCGAACGGCCGTTTTCCTTCATCGAAAACAACTTCCTCGTGGGACGCACGTTCGCCAGTTGGGCGGATCTGAATCAGCAAGCCCTCCAGTGGTGCGATCGGGTGAACTCGACGTACAAGAAACACATTCGAGCCATTCCCCGGGAGTTATTCGCTGTCGAGCGGCTGCATCTGAAACCGCTGCCGGCGTGGATTCCCGAAGTCTACCGGCTGCATCATCGCCGTGTGGACGTGGAAGGCTACGTCTCGGTGAACACCAACCGCTACTCGGTGCCAGTGGCCTGGATCGGGCGCCGCGTGGAGGTGCGCGAAACCAAGGACACCCTCGACATTCAACTCGACGCGCGCCACATCGTCACCCACGCCCGCGTCGTCGAGCCCATCCAACAGCGGGTGACGCTGGCCCCACACCGCCCGCCGCGGGGGCAAGGCCGCCAGCGGAGCCATCCCCATCCGGAAGAACAGGCCATTCTGGCGGCCGCGCCCGAGCTGGCCGATTATGTCGCTGCGCTGAAACAGCGGGGCCGCAAAGTCGTGGCTCTTGCCCTGCGCCAACTGTGGCGCCTGGTTCGCGAGTATCCGCGCGAGCCCTTGCTCGCCGCCGTGCGGGAAGCCGCCCACTACGGTCTCTACGATCTGGACCGGCTCGAACGGATGATCCTGCGCCGCATCGCGCGCAACTACTTCCTGCTCGACATGAGCCACCCCAGTGGAGGCGACGATGAGTGAAGAACTGGAACAACTGCTGAAGAACTTGAAGCTCCGGCGCATCCTGGAGATCTATGACGAGCAGTTACGCGCGGCCGAGAAAGGGGATTTCTCCTACTCCGAGTTCGTGGCGCGACTGCTGCGTGCCCAGTGGCACGCGCGGCAGGAAGGCGCACTGGAGTGGCGCATCCGGCGAGCGAATCTGCCCGAGCGCTGGTCGCTGGAAACCTTCCCCTTCGCCCGCCAACCCGGCGTCCACCGCAAACAGATCCGCGCCTTTGCCGAGCTGGAGTTCATCGCCAGGGCCGAGAATATCGTGTTGATGGGGCCCACCGGGGTGGGCAAGACCGGACTGGGATGCGGACTGCTGCTGAAAGCACTCGAGAACGGCTACCGCTGCCAGTTCGTCCGCGCCCAAGACCTGTTCGATGAGATGTACGCTTCGCTGGCCGACCGCTCCTCGCGCCAGTTGCTGAAACGCCTCGCCCGCCTGGACGTGCTGCAGATCGACGAGTTCGGCTATCTGAACCTGAAACCCGAGCAGTCCAACATCTTCTTCAAGCTGATGGAGGAGCGCTATCATCGCCACTCCACCATCATCACGACCAACCTCGATTATGACGAGTGGCACAACTTTCTCGGCAACCGCCCGATGGTGGAAGCGCTGTTGAGCCGGCTCCGGCACTACTGCCACACCGTGCGGATCAAGGGTCCTTCGCTGCGCGATCCACAAGGCTGAGGGGACCCATCGTGGAAACCAGCCAGCAAGAATATGTGTGGAAGGTTCTCGCGGTTTACCGCGCCACGCCGGGAAGCACCGGTGCGGTTCGCCGTCCGGACCGTCTGCTGGCCGCACAGCTCCACCAACGAGGCGTGCCCCTGATCGCCGTCGAGAACGCTCTGGTTCTCGCCGCCGCGCGGCGACTGGCGCGTCCCGCCGGCTCCCCGCCCCTCGCTCCGATCCGCTCGCTGGCCTACTTCTCGCCGGTGATCGAGGAAGTGCTCCAGCTTGAGCTTGGCCCAGACTACTTCCAGCACTTGCGCCACCAGCTCCAACGCCTCATCCGGGCACGGTAGGTGTCATCTCTGTCGCCAGAGCGAAAATCACCGCTGCTCCCGGGCACGCCTGCGGCGTGGATGATGATGATCTGCCCCCCTCTTCCTCGTTTGCGTTCCCAATCCTGTTCCTGGCAAGGGTCACTTTAACAGAGCGCTACTGGGTCACTTCTGCCAAGTGCCGAGGATCAGGCCCGTGGTGGCTTTTCATCCATTCTTCAATCATCCAAATGAGGCTTGCTAAACACGGCGTCATAAAGATTTGCGCATAGAACAAAACTGTGGTCTCGTGTTTTTATGAGATCCTTGACGGTTCCCGACGCTCCCATGGTGGTTCTGGCTCTCCAGGACGAGATCCGCGGGTCCGAGGAGGCCCGCTACGATCACCGCCTGCACGGTGTTCTGTTGGTTGCCCAAGGAATGAGTTGCCGCCAAGCCGCCGCGGTGCTCGGAGACGCGCCCCGTACGGTCAAGTATTGGATTCGTTCCTTCCAACGAGCCGGACTGGCGGGCTTGCAAGAGGGGGTCCGGTCTGGGCGACCGCGACGGCTGACTGACGAGCAACTGAAAGAGGTGGGACGCGCTCTGCGACGTCCGCCGGAGGAGGCTGGTCTGTCAGCCAATCTCTGGGACGGCAAGGTCCTGGCCGCCTACCTGGACCAGGAGCTCGGCGTCGAGTTGGGCGTGCGACAGTGTCAGCGGCTGTTTCGGACCCTGGGTT
>CAZGRF010000333.1:0-4666 GCA_964527825.1 uncultured Pirellulales bacterium | reverse complement strand
GCTCTATAAAGGTCGCTTTGCTACCGTCTTGTCGCACGGGGTAGACTCGGGCCGAGGTGATGGCCCAGGGGGTCGGCAGTATCACGGCGTGGCCGACTCAAGCCTCCGACAAGACCTTGCCGGGCTGCCCCAGGGCAGTCTCCGTGACAGCAAAGGTATTGATTAAGGATGATTGATTATTGGTCCCTGGCTGGGCTTCGTCTGCAAATAATCCGTCATCAATCATCCCTAATCAATGGAGAAATACCCGGTGGTGTAATTGGCAACACATGGGCTTTTGGTGCCCATATTCCTGGTTCGAGTCCAGGCCGGGTAGCTTTTTGGATTGATGAAGAATGATTGATTGTTGGTGATTTGGCGCCGAGACGTCGCGTCTGCCAATCATCAATGGAAATGGACGGGGCTCATGGCTGAAAGAGTGGCAATCCTGTTGGCTGCCGGCGTGAGCAAGCGGATGAACACGCAGTTGCCCAAGGTCCTGCATGAGGTGACCGGCCGACCCATGCTGGCCTACGTGCTCGATGCCTGCCGAAGTGTCGGCGTGAGCAAGATTTACGTCGTGGTGGGCTTTGGGGCCGATCAGGTCGAGGAGCGCTTCGCGGACGCTACGGACATAGTCTGGGTGCACCAGCCGGAGCAATTGGGTACGGCCCATGCGGTCGGTTGCTGTCGGCAGTACCTGCAGGATTTCCGCGGCCAGACGATGGTGCTCTGCGGCGATGGGCCCCTGATCCGCGCCAAGACGCTTCAGATTCTCATCGAGAAGCACGAGGCCGAGCAGGCGGCAGCGACGTTGGCTACGGCCGTGCTTGAGGACCCCACCGGATATGGGCGCATCATCCGGGATGCTTACGGCAATATCCAGGGCATCATCGAGGACAGCGACTGCACGCCTGCGCAGCAGGCGATCCGGGAGGTGAACCCGAGCTACTACCTGTTCAACAATCAGGTTCTGTTCACGGAACTGGAGAAGGTCAAGCCGAACAACGTCAAGCAGGAATACTATCTGACGGACGCCCTGTCGATGATTATCGCCACGGGACACAAGGTGGTGGCCGTGACGGCGGTGCGGCCGGAAGAGGCGATGGGCGTCAACAGCCGAGGCCAGCTCAGCGTCGCCAGCAAGATCATGCAGCAACGCATCCAACAGGCGTTGATGGAGCACGGCGTGACCATCGTCGATCCCGACAACACCTGGATCGATGCACGCGCGCAGATCGGCCAAGATACGGTCATCGAGCCGTTCACGTACATCCACGGCGAGGTGACGATCGGCGGCGGCTGCCGGATCGGACCGTTTGCCTTTCTCCGGCATGGCACGGTCGTGGGCGATGACGTCGTCCTCGGCGTGTTCACCGAGGTTAAGAACGCGACCTTGGCCGATGGCGTGCGGGCCCGGCACCATAGCTACCTGGGCGACGCGCTCATCGGGCGCAACGTCAACATCGGGGCTGGCCTGATTACCGCCAACTTCGACGGCCAGAGCATCAACCGGACCACCGTAGGCGATGACTGCTACATCGGCTCAGGTGCGGTGCTGATCGCGCCGTTGGAGGTCAGAGCCGGAGCGCATATCGGTGCCGGCACCGTCGTGACGCAAGACAATGTTGACGAGCTCGCCGAGAGCCGGAACAGTGGCAGAACCAAAGCGTGATTGTGGACTACTCCCAGAGGCTGACCTACGATGTTCTTGAACGACAACCTGAAGATCTTTTCCGGGAGCAGTAATCCGACCTTAGCTGGCGCCGTGTGCAAGTATCTGGGCATTCCGATCGGCGGGGCCAAGATCAGTCGGTTTCCGGATGGGGAGAAGCTGATAAGAATTGAAGATGATGTGCGCGGTCGCGATTGCTTTGTCGTGCAGTCGACCTGCCGGCCGGTGGATGAGCACTTGGTAGAGTTGCTGATCTATTTGGATTGTCTGCGTCGCGCCAGCGCCAAGCGCATCACGGCGGTGGTGCCTTATTTCGGCTATGCCCGGCAGGACCGCAAGGACGAAGGCCGCGTGCCGATTACCGCGAAGCTCGTCGCCAACGTCATTGCCACGGCCGGCGCCGACAGGGTCCTGGCGATCGACCTGCATGCCCATCAGTTGCAGGGCTTTTTCGATATCCCGGTGGACCATCTGGCCGGGGAGTTGGTGCTGAATCGCTACTTCCGGGATAAGAAGATGGGCAACCTCACCGTCGTGTCGCCTGACGTGGGCAACATAAAGACGGCTGCACGGTACGCCTCGCATCTGGGTGGGGACCTGGCCATCATCTACAAGCGGCGCGTCAGCGGCGACCAGGTCAGGGCCGATGAGCTGATCGGCCACGTCGAGGATCGAAACGTTCTCATGTGTGATGACATCATCGCGACGGCGGGTACGGTTTGCAGTGCGGCCGAGATGGTGAAGGCGCGTGGGGCCAAGAGAGTCTGCGTGGGGGCCACCCACGGCGTTTTTGCCGGCCAGGCGCTGGAGAGGCTGATCGCCGCGCCCATCGACGAGGTCGTAGTCACCGACACCATTCCGCTGACGGAAGAGGCCACGAAGGTCAAGAAGATCAAGGTTCTCAGCGCCGCGGCGATGCTGGGCGAAGCCATCAAGCGGATCCACCGAGATGAATCGGTGAGCAGTCTTTTTGGACAGGGATAACGGGAGCAAGTCCGTTACGTTGGAAATGGGATCGGATTGAGTTGTCCGGATTGGGTTTTTTTCGGGTGAAGAGATCATGAGCAAGACTTTAGCGTTAGAAGCCAAATCGAGAGAACACACGGGCTCAAGAGCAGCAACTCGGGTCCGCAAAGAGGGCCGCATACCGGCCATCGTGTATGGGCACAAGCAGGAACCCGTCGCCATTTCGCTGGATGGCCATGATTTCGTCGAGGGCCTGCACCACGGGCACCGGCTGATGGATGTCAAGATCGGCGGGAAAACGCAGAAGATGCTCGTCAAGGACCTGCAGTACGATCATCTGGGCCGGGATATTGTGCACGTCGATCTGATGCGCGTCGATGTGACCGAGACCGTACACGTGACAGTGCCGGTTGAGGTGAAGGGCGCTGCCAAGGGCGCCGGCGCCATCGTCGAAGCCCACACGGATCACATCGAAGTCCAGTGCCTGGCGGCCAAGATCCCTGACGTGATTGTCGTCTCGGTGAAGGACATGCATGTTGGCGACATCATTCATGCCGGCGACGTCGCACTTCCGGAAGGCGTGTCGCTCGTAAGTGCGGCCGATACGATCATTGCGACGTGTCACATGGTTGCCGCCGCGAAGACGACGGAAGAGGTGGAGGAAGAGGCACCGGCGGCGCCTGAGGTTATTACTGAGAAGAAGCCGGTCGAAGGTGAAGAGGGTGGCGAGTAACGCAGCCACAGCGGCCGTGCTGGACCCGAGTCAATGGCTGAGTTGAAACTTGTCGTCGGTTTGGGTAATCCGGGTCCCGAATATGCTGAAACGCGGCACAATTTGGGGTTCAAAGTGATCGAGGCCCTGGATGACGCGCTGGGAATCGCCGTGACCAAGCGCAAGTTTGGCGCTCGGATGGGCGAGGGGCTATACCAGGGCCGGAAGATGATATTGATGAAGCCGTGGCAATATATGAATCGCAGCGGTCAGGCCGTGGCCACGGCGGTAGGATTCTATCAGCTTGATCTTGGCGACTTGATGGTGATTACGGATGACATGGCCCTGGAGACGGGGCGGATTCGTCTGAGGGCGCAAGGGTCGGCCGGCGGCCACAACGGCCTGGGCGACATCATCGACAGACTGGGCACCAATGAGTTTGCCCGCTGTCGCGTCGGCGTCGGGCAGTGCGCCAGCGCCGTGGCGGTCGATTACGTGCTCAGCAGACCGATGGCGGAAGAGAAGGCACTGTTGAACGAAGCCATCGCCCGGGCCCGCGACGCCGTGCTCTGCTGGCTGGCGTGCGGCATAGAAAGAGCGATGAACGATTTCAACAACGGCCAGGGCTGACGGATTGAGTCATAGCGGCGTTCGTTCCAACGGAGTGTTGATTTGAGATTGCTGTTTGTGATCGGGAGGTAACAGGTTTGGAAACGGTTGTGAAGCGGTTATACGAAGCGATGTTCCTGGTTGACTCCGCTCAAGCGGCAGCGGATTGGGAGGGCACGCTCTCCGTGATCAAGAACATCCTCCAGCGTGCGGATGCCGAGATTGTCTCGTTGCGGAAATGGCAGGAGCGCAAGCTCGCCTACGACATCGATCGCAAGGCGCGGGGCACATACATCCTGTGCTACTTCAAGGCCGACGGGCGTCGCGTAAGCGGGATTGAGAAAGACGTCCAGCTTTCCGAGAAGGTCATGCGCGTTCTGGTTCTCACGACGGAGAAGCGTCCGGCGGAGATGATCGAGCGGGATATCGCCGGTTTGCCGGAGGAGAAGGCCTCAGAGCCGTCCTCCGACGCCGACGAGAGAAAGACGCGGGCCGAGGAGCCGTCCTCCGATGCCGACGAAGAGGCCGATTCCGGCGACGATTCGGACGATGAAGCCGATGAAGAGGACAATTCCGGCGATGATTCGGACGATGAAACCGGCGATGACGACGATTCGGGCGACGACGAGGTCGAAGGCGAAGAGCCTGTTGCGTAGCGCGTCTTGCGCGACGCGCGACGCACGACGATAGTGTCGGGATGATACGGAGAGGTTGACTATGGCTGG
>CAZGRF010000332.1:0-4671 GCA_964527825.1 uncultured Pirellulales bacterium | reverse complement strand
CAGCGACGGCAAATCTATGCAGCCTGAGAGCAGGAAGTACCTCTACGACATTCTCAAGGCCTGTGAGATCGGTAGGGTGGGGTTTACCCCACCGATTCCGTATCGGTAGCAAGGTGGTGGGGTGAACCCCACCCTACTGGACGACCCAGCCCCGAAGAGGTCCGGCGGATGTACGCGTTCGCTCGTGAGGTACTCCAACAAGTGACAACCACGCTCGAAGAGCGGTAATCAGAGTCACGCCACTCCGCTGCTGCGAAGTCGCTTCGCTTGTTCCTCCGACGATGCCGGTGCGCGGCTGGGCGCGGGGAACGTCCTCAAATACCTTGTCTTGTCACCGGCATATTATGAGACCGGCGCCGGGGTGCCGGCGGAAAAACCCAGAGGCCGATGACGGGCGCTGGGGCAGGCGCTCGTCTTGCTGCCTTTAAGGCCAAACGGGGCAAGGGCTTAGGCGCTGCCCCAGCGACAGCAGCCGGGGCGGGAGAAAAAGCGGCGGCGGGCTCGGCAAAAAGCACTAAGGGGCGCCTCTGCGATGGGCGATAAGGCCGGTGAGTGATGAAATAGATGCCGGTCAATCCCTGGCTATCTGGAGCAGATATGCTTTTTGACGATATGGAGTTCGGGCCTTACGACAAGGCGGAGCGCCGCGCGCGCAAGGCCTACGAACTCTACGAAGACGGCAAGATGGCCATGGCGCTGGTCGAGCTGGAGTTGGCGCTCGAGATCAATCCGGCCAACAGCGCGTGGCACTTCAACAAAGGTCTGACGCTCGATGCGATCAGCCGCTTCCAGGAGGCCATCGGCGAGTACGAGGCGGCGCTGGAGCTAAGCCCGGACGACCTGGAGATTCTCAACTCGCTGGCGGTGGACTATACCCGCACGGGCCAGTACGACCGCGCGATCAACACGTTCGAGTACGTTCAGAGCCTGGACGCGCGGTTCGAGCCGTGCTACTGCAATCGCATCATCACCTACGCCGAGATGAGCCTGCACGACCAGGCCGAGCAGATGTTCTACCTCGCCCAGCAGATCGAGCCCGACTGCGCATTGTGCTATTACAACATCGGCAATAGCCTCTTTGCGCGCGGCCAGTACAAGAAGGCCATCCGCTGCTGGCTCAAGACCGCCGAGTTGGAACCGAGCCATCCGCAGATCAACTACCGCATCGCCCAGGCCTATTGGTCGGACGGCGATCATGATCGCGCCCGCGAGCACTTCCTGGCGGAGCTGCGACTCAGTCCCGGCGACGTCGACGTCATCATGGATTTCGCGCTGTTCCTGCTGGAGCAGGGTGACGTGGAGTCGGCCAAGGAGAAGTTCAACCGCATCCTGGAGCTCGATCCCAGCTACGCGCCGGCCATGTTCTACTTGGGTGAAGTGGCCTTCGACCAGGGTCATCTGGCCCAGGCGGAGGAATGCTTCAAAGCGGCGGTCGAGTGCGACGCGGACCTGCCGGGCCCGCACTATCGCCTGGGCCAGTGCGCGCTGGCGGTCGGCCGGCTGCAGGAGGCCCGCGCCCGCCTGCTGGCCGAGCTGGAACTCGATATCGAGGACGCTGGTGCGCTGGTCTCGATGGGCTCGATGTTCCTGACGCTCGGCGACGCCGACCACGCCACTCACTGCCTGCTGCGAGCGACGAGCCTGAATATGATCAACGCGGATGCGTACTACTACCTGGGTGTGGCTGCCGCCAACAAGGGCAACCTCGAGGACGCCGCCCAATTCTTCTCCCACGCCCTCGATATGAAACGCGACCACGTCGGCGCCTTGAAGGACTCGGCCTATACCTATCTGGCCGCCGGCCTCCACGAGAAGGCCGCCGAGCGCATCAGCAAGGCCCGGGCCCTGCTGCCGACGAATAACGAGCTGCGCATGCTCGATTACAGCATTCGGGCGATGCGCGCGCTCGACCACCTGGCTTGGCTGGCGCGCAGGCTCAACCCCCGCCGCTTGCTGAAGCGCCGCCGGCGGTGAACCTGATGGAGCGCGTTCCCTGGCGACCGTTCGGCGGAGTCAAACGCGCGCAAGCGGAAGGAAACGAAGACCACCAGCGAGCCAAAGCACCTTGCGGCGTGCAAGATGCTGCAAGTGTCGCGCATGCTCCCGTTGGAGAAAGTGGCTCCGCTCGGCCGGCCTCGATCTGCTCATCCCCGTGACGCCGAGGCCGCGGGAGCCGCAGGGGACTTGATATACTCGCCTACCCATTCAAAGA
Organism: uncultured Pirellulales bacterium; assembly: GCA_964527825.1. Taxonomy (GTDB): domain Bacteria; phylum Planctomycetota; class Phycisphaerae; order Sedimentisphaerales; family Anaerobacaceae; genus JAFGLV01. Next base: position 2,459 of record CAZGRF010000332.1, on the reverse strand, counting down.
AGGTCGGGATATTCGGCCCGGAGGTATGGCCCCCTTCGTGCTGGCGGAAGGCCAGATCACCACCCATGAGTGTGCCCACCGGAGGCAGCGGTTCATGGACCCAGTCCTTGACATCGCTTCCATACCCCTTTTTGCCCAATACCTCATAGACCTTCGAAGCCAGAATGCCGGCGCGGTAACTGCCGGGCGCATCGACCCACTTGGGATCACCCGGCTCCACGCCGTAACTGATGAAGCAGGGACGCGGTGCGCACAGAGCGATAAGCTCGTGGGAATCGACGGGGAGGTCGGAAGCGTCCATGGACTTGCCGTTGATGTCCGAGGCGCCGTACTTAAGGAAGTTGCCGCACATCCAGTGGTACTCGCCTGAGCCGGTGAGGTTCTCAACGGCTTCGCCGAAATCGTGGCGATGGAGCTTTGCGCCGCCCTCGCCGGAAGAGGCCACCAGCGCGACGCCGACACGCGGGTCAAACGCCTGGGTCACCAGGGCCGCTTTGCCATAGCGCGATACGCCTTCGATGCCCACCTTTGTCGGATCAACCTTCGCGTCGGGATTGGCCTCAAAGTAGTCGATTAGTTTGCTGACACCCCATCCCCAGGCGCGCAAGGCGCCCCAATCATCGGGCTTGCGCGGCTTGCCTTTGTTAGTCAGACCGATGATCCCCTGACGCAGGGCATTGCCGCCTCTGTCCGCCTGAATGCTGTTGGGATTGATGGAGCCGTAACCCCATCCCTTACCGATAGCCTGCTGGGGCACGCCACCGACAGCGCCGCCACGGCCGAAACCGCGCATGCCGCCCCCAAAGCCTCCGCCAAACTGAATCAGGACCGGAACCGGCCCCGGCGTGTTGGCCGGGACGGTGAAGCTGGCTTGAATATCGACGGTGATGTCGGGGAAGCCGCTGTTGTCCACGTGTCCGACCAGCGTCTTGGTGATCGTCGGAATATCACCGACGTTGCCTTCGGTGGTGTCGGTAACCTCCCAGGTAACCTTGGGCACATTGGCTGGGATGCGGCCGTAGACTTCACGCTCGAAGTCCTCAAGGATTTCAGCGCGCCGCTTGGTCCACTGCTCCGGCTTGGCGACCTTCGTCCCGTCCTTCATTTTGAGTGCGTCAGGCATGGTCGGCATCCACTCGTTGGCGGTGGCTTCATCGAAACCCGGGCCGGTCTGATTGCTGCCGCTCTTGCCGGGACGCAGTGACTTGATGCCGAGCCGATCCATCATGTTCTGGTGGTCGTTGTACCCCTCCTCGATCCAGGGGGCGGGTGCTTCGCTGCGCCCTCCAAGACCGCCGAAGCCACCAAAACCGCCGCGGCGCGCACCGGCGGGAACTCCGGGATCTGTCCGCGTCTGCGCGACACATAGCGCGACAGCGCCTAACACAGCACAAGCAACAAGTGTTGGTATTGTCTTGCCTGGCATGATCCATCTCCTTCAGAAGAAAGATTGATAGGGAACCTGGTTTCCACCGAACAGGAGCGATTGTACGACCTGCGGGTGCAGTCATTCAAGGCCGAAATCGACCCAAGGGCTGTCATGACAGCCCTTGGGCTCCGGGGAGAACGGGAGACAGTGCGCCTGTCAAGCGAGCGTCGGACCGCCTGACAGGCACAGTTGGTACTGCTATTTGAATAGCCGTGGGGCGAAGTCATTCAGCGCCTTTCGCCAAACATGCCACTCGTGCGCACCGGGGAAGGTCGAGGACTCGACCTTCAGGCCTCGCTCCCGGAACGTACTGACCGTCTTCTTGGTGTACTCGACCGAATGGTCCTGTTCGCCCGTGGAGATGTAGAGCAGCTTCAGGGCTTTGTTGAACTTCTCCGGATCGCTCACTATGCCGGGGATCTGCTTCTCGGCATCGAATATCTGGCCGCCTTGCCCGCGAAAAGCGCTGGAGCTAAACACCCCGATCCAGGCAAATTTCTCAGTATTCAGCATTCCTATTCTAAATGCGAATCCTCCTCCCATTGAAAGACCGGCTATTGCTCGGTTTTCACGATCGCTCAATGCGCGATAATTGCTTTCCACAAAGGGGATGATCGTGTCGAACAACTCATCCTTGAAAAGATCCATAAAACGGTTGAAGGGTTCGGTGTTGTATGAGCCCCCCATGTCACTGACAATGTACTCGTTGGTCATCACGACCAGCATCGGAGCCGCCTTTCCGGCGGCAATGAGGTTGTCCATGATGATATCGAGCCGACCCTGGGCGCCCCAGCACCGTTCGTCCTCTCCGGCTCCGTGCTGGATGTAGAGGACAGGATAACGCTTCTGAACGTCGGTATCGTAACCCGGGGGCGCATAGACATAGAACCGCCTCCATGTGTTGGTGCGTTTGGAGAAGTAGCGCTTGAGCCGGATGTCCCCGTGCGGCACATCCTTGACTGTATGGAAATCCACTCCCGGTTCGGGAATCTCGATGGGCCAACTCACCCAGTCTTTCAGTCGCGTCCAG
>CAZGRF010000331.1:0-4746 GCA_964527825.1 uncultured Pirellulales bacterium | reverse complement strand
TGCCCAGACGGAGTTCGAGGCTGCGCAGCGTAACGGTGAGCTCGAGAAGGCGGCCCGTCTGAAATACGAGACGATCACAAACCTGAAGAAGCAACTGGAGGAGAAGGAAGAGCATCTGGCCCAATCGGAGAAGGCTAAGATGGTTCAGGATGAAGTAACCGAAGAGCACGTCGCGCAGGTTGTCGCGAAGTGGACCGGCATCCCGGTCGCGCGGCTGCTCACGGGCTAGCGTGAGCGGCTGATCAAGATGGAGGACCGTATTCGTGCCCGTGTCGTCGGCCAGAACGAGGCGGTCGAGGCCCTGTGCAACGCGGTGCGCCGCAGCCGGTCCGGGCTGTCCGACCCGAATCGTCCCATCGGGACATTCCTGTTTCTGGGCCCGACGGGCGTCGGCAAAACCGAGCTGTCCAAAGCGTTGGCGGATTTCCTGTTCAACGACGCGAGTGCGCTGGTGCGGATCGATATGAGCGAGTTCATGGAGCCACACTCGGTGGCCCGACTCATCGGCGCGCCTCCGGGGTACGTCGGTTACGAGGAAGGCGGCCGGCTGACGGAGGCCGTGAGGCGAAAGCCCTATTCGGTGATCCTGCTCGATGAGATCGAGAAGGCGCATCCGGATGTATTCAACGTGCTGCTCCAGGTATTCGACGATGGCCGATTGACCGACGGCAAGGGCCGCACCGTCGATTTCAAGAACACCGTGGTCATTATGACCAGCAACATCGCCAGCCAGCAGATTCAGCAGCTCAGCGAAGAGAAGGGCGCCGATTGGGAGATCGAGGCCCATGTCAAGGAGGCACTGAAGCAGGTCTTCAAACCTGAGTTCCTGAACCGCATCGACGAGATCATTGTGTTCCACATGCTCACGCGGGAGCACCTGCGGAAGATCGTTGACATCCAGCTCGGCTATCTGGCGGACCGGCTGAAGGACCGCAAGATCAGGCTCGAATTCACCGACGAGGCTCGCGATCAAATCATGGATGAGGGGTATGATCCCAGTTATGGCGCCCGGCCGCTGAAGCGAACGATTCAACAGAGACTGGAGAACCCGTTGGCGACAGAACTGCTGGCCGGCAAGTTCACTGATGGTGACACCATCCGCGTGGACGCCGGCGCCCATGCCTTCATCTTTGAGAGAGCGGAAGCATAGAGACAATGCGCTCCTCACGTCCGCAATCAGCCGATCGAAGGCGGCCCCTGTGGAGGGGGACCCTGCCGTGAGGAGGATCCATCGGTCTCTAGCACGCGTGACAGGATGTCGAACGCCGTGAGGACGCCCTGGGTCTTGCCCTGTCCATCCATCACTGCTAGGCACCGTCCTCCGTGCCGACACATGTTCTCGATCGCGGCTGCCAGGGACAGGTCCGGCTCAACGGTCCGAACCGGCCGACTCATCACCCACTTGATCTTGATCGCCAGCGTTGCCTCATCCTCCGGCCGACGCCACTTGGCAAACGTGGGACGCAAGTAGGGGCTGATCGCTCCCAGGATGTTGGAGTTTGAGACGAGTCCCTCCAACACTCCATCGCGACCGACGAGCGCGTAGCCGGTGTTGTGCTGCTGCATCGTCGCAATCACGCTCTGAACCGTATCGTCGGGATCGCACCAGACGACATCCGTGGTCATGATGTCCTTGACCGACATGCGCAGCAGATTGCCGAGGTCCGCACGCGAAGGATGGACGGCGTGTTTCTCAGAGACCTGGTCGATCAGTGCCGCAGCGCGCTCGTCTAACAGAATGCCGACGGTGTCATCTGGCGTCACCTGCGATTCTGTCTGGCTCGCAGGCATAGCAGCCGAGGCCTCCGTGGCCTCGACAATCGCCGGTTCGCCCGGGACAGGGGTGGAATCGGGAGCCTCCGTCTCGACAGCTTCCTTGTCCTGTGCCTTCTCGGTGTCGGCACTGGCCGCCGGCTCGGCTATTTCGGGCTCATCCTCGGCGACACGGGGTTCTTCTTTCTGTTCGGGAGCATCCGACTGGGGAGGTACCGCATCAACGGGTTCTGCGGTCGGCGCCGCCGGGGGCGTGGCAGCCGAGAGAGCATCGGCTGGTTCTTCAGTCTTCTCCTGTGGCTGGGCCTCCGACTTGGGCTCCGCCGGTGCGGCCTCGACCGGTCCAGAGAAGGCACCCGCATTCTCACCCAGAAGCGCCTTCGGAAGGACAGCCGCACAGTGGAAGCTCGGATAGGAATCCACGGTCATTTCATAGGCCACGAGCAGCACTTCCTCGTCCGCGGACAGAGCGACCTGCTCCAGGTTCTCCCCAAGCTTACCGATGTGGGTGCTGCGCTTGACGAAGCGTCTGTGGTCGTCGCATTCTTCGCAGAAGACGCGATCCCACGCTTCCACGAGCAGGTTGCCGATTTCTCGGGCAGCATCGATCAGGTTTTCCGCATCGTCCATGTGCCCGTTCTTGACTTGTTGGAGGATACTCTCCTCGGGCAGCATCACAACCACGCCGGCGAGCACGAACAAACCGCCCTGGTCAAACAGCAATTGAAATGTGCCCTCCAAGGCGCCCGTCGCCTGGACCACATGAACGGCCGCCAGCTTCTTGAAGCGCTTGCGCAAGCTCGCGACGGGCTCCATGCCGGCGTACTCGCGCCGGCATTGGATATCGGCACCAAACGTGGAGGAGAGATCCTCGCAGAACGCCTCAAATGCCCCATCCGAAAGCTCTGCCATCTGTGGTTCCAGGCCAGCTACAACACCTGCCATGATCCTACCTCATCTCCAGTCGTGCATCTTGCGGGCTGCGCCCCGCGCGCTGCAAACGCACGACGCAAAACCCAGGGCACGCCGCTGACAGCGGCGTCTTCACCACGTAGCATCGGCCTGTGGACCGTCACTCTGAAGGGGCGAGTGACTATTCACCCGCACGATTGCTCTGGGGGCCGTTTTCGACACGAAGTGACAGAGGCGCGAGACACGAGCGATTCTTTCTCGGACCTGTTCCAGCCTCCTATCAGGCTGGTGGAATTAGGAAGACCGAAATCCAAAATCTCAGACTGACTCCGCAATTCGTCCTGCGTCGCGCGGGATACGTCATGCGAGATGCCCCTCGTCAGCACGGCGGCTGCGTGAAGCGCCCTGGCGGCCGGGATTGTCCGCCATCGATGGTTAAACGCGGGACGGTCCTATGGAAGCGGGAAGGTTTCGATCAGTGCGTCTGCAAGTCTCTCGGTCGACTCTCGCACGGGAGCCGAGACGGGCTCACCCAGTTCGGCGTGGCTGGGCTGAACGCCCACAGCGTAGACCTCAACGTCGATCTCCTGGTGCAGCAGATCGAGAAACAGATGAGGTGACAGCGCATGCGTGGAGAAGGCGAAAGCACTGATCTCGCCGGCGCGAAGGACGCGCATCTGTCCCGGTTCGCCGGCAAAGTCGATCGCATCGACGATCAGCAGGTTCTCAGGGCCCGCGTCGATGATGGGGCGCAGGTAGTTCTCAGGAACTGTGCCGGCGTCGATGACCGTGGCCGAGACATGGCTCACGAGGCGCGCGCACACCAGTGGACCGACAGCGTCATCGCCTTTGAGGGTATTGCCGATGCCGAGAATGACGGTTCGTGACCCGCGCAGCGCCCGGAGACATTCCGCGAGTTGCCGATCGAGGCCCATAGTGCTACAGCCTGATGTTCAGCTCACACTTGCACTTGGGGCAGAGGACCCGCATGAAGTCGCTGGTCTCAGTCTCCTTCGGCACGCGCTCGGCGACCTCGGGCACCTCCTTGAGCAATTCACCGCTCTTGGCCAGCAGGAGCGAGGGATTGGTGTAGGCCAGAGGGCCCAGCTTCTCATACAGCCAGATAAGGTGTTTCCTCGTGCCGATCAGGGCGCCGCACTTCTCGCATGACTGCAACTCGTACTCGTGGGTCTCGGCCATGCTCGCGCGGTCCAGCCCGGCCAAGTCCCACTGGTTCGAGAGCTTGATGGCGCCTTCGGTGGTACAGCAATCTTGGCAATTGGCGCAGAAAATGCACGCGTCATAGCGTAGCGTGATCTTCCGTATCGGCGGGTTCGCCTCCAGATCGTCGGTCTGCGTCAGGGCTGTGGTGGGGCAGACATTGACGCAGGCCCCACAGCCAATGCACATGTCCAGGTCGAATTCGGGCTTGCCCCGATAGCGCTCGGGTACGATGCAAGGCTCGGCCGGGAACCGCGTCGTGAAGCGCGGCGACACCACGGCGGTGACCGCCTCTTTAAGCTCTCGCAATTTCGGCAGACGCACCTTTAGCCTCCTTCAGCGCAAAGGCAATGACAATGCAGCTACGACGAGCTGTCCTTCTTGAACCGTTCTGCGTATTTGTCGACGACCGTCTGATCCCATAGCGCGACGCCGGAAGCGTACGCTCCCTTCGCAATGGCATGCGCCGCCGTCGGGGAGGTCACCAAAACAAAGACGGCACAAATGACCGCCTTGGCTGCGGTGGCGCCCCCGGTGACCAGGGCGACGCCGATCAGCAACAACACCGTACCGAGCGTCACACACTTCGTGGCCGCCTGAAGCCGGTTGTAGACATCGGGGAAGCGAACCAAGCCGACGCATCCGAAGATGTTGAACAGGATCCCCACCGCGATCAGGATGTATCCTACGATATCACTCATCGAAGCTCCTGCCTTCCAGGAATTTGGCCAATGCGATGGTCCCGATGAAGCTCAGCAGTGCCCAGGCCAGGGCCACGTTGAGATAAAAATCGCGCCCGGTCACCAGGCCGAGCAGCGCACAGAATCCGACGATGACGAT
>CAZGRF010000330.1:0-4756 GCA_964527825.1 uncultured Pirellulales bacterium | reverse complement strand
CCGTGAGCGTAGCGGAGAACAAGAAGGAACCGACAAGCAAGGCTGCGGCTAAGATCAGCATGGTCTCCTCGGAGCAGTCCTTTCTGTGCTGGGCAGTGTTCTCATCGCTCGTGCGTCACCGATCTGCGTTGCCGCAGAAGCTTGTCCCTGACCCGGCTGAAGAAGTCAAGGTAAAACGGCTGGCGGTAGTCCGGATAGGTGTATGGTAGAGGACGCCAATCGCCCTTGTCAAAAACAAGTGTGACTTCGGCGTATATTTTCTCGCCGATGTAGATGCGGTGGGCGTAGTTTTTGGTGGTGGCGAGAATGAGCTTGGAAGGCTCGATGATCCCCGGGTCGATGTTGACCGGTCGGGGGAAGGGCGAAGGGAGGCTCTGAGCCAGGTCCCGTTCAAACTCGTTCGTGCGGAGCTTCAGATCGGCCAGTTCACCCGGGTCGATGAGCTGCTCGATGCTGACAAACTGCCTGAGTATGCGCGGCCCCATTTGGCCGCTGTAGTAGGTCGTCTGGTCGAAGGGCCACACGTCGCTGACGAGGTCAATAGCGCCCAGATGTGCGGCCAGCGTGTCTCTCGCGGCTGTCAGAGTGGGATCATCTGAGGCCAGAATGCCGACGATCAACTTGACCGGATTGGGCTCTTTGAGTGCCCACATGCCGTGCGACCTCAGGAGTTGTCTTCGGTCAGCCAACGAGCGGCCTGCGTCGCGACATCGCGGAGGCTCGGCGTCACGTCGTTTGGATCGTGCGCGCCGCGTGCGGCCGCCAAGGTCGAGGTGGTCTCGCACTCGTCGGCGTGCGGGCCGTACTTCTCTTTGGCGGTGGCGCGAATATCCGCCATGATGGGATCAAGGTGCTTGTCCGGGTCGATGCGGGCCTTTCGGCGTTCCGGATCCGGATAGGCGGCGCGAAGGATCTTGCCCTTTTCCCACTCTCTCGGCTCGATCTCGACTTTCACGCGAAACCCGTATTCCTCCCAAGGAGCGAGAGTCGGAACAGGACAGGACTGGGGCACCGCATCGGGACATCCGCCGACGTCCGGTATCAGCCACGGCGTGACCATGCCGTCGTGGAGACCGATGTCGAGATGCCGCTTGACCATACTGACCATGATGTATCCCCCCACGAACCACGAACCCCTGACGCTTTCGGCCGCCTCTTTGGCGGTCTCCTTGGGCTGAACCTGTAACACCTGAAGCTCGCGGTCGATGGACAAGACCATGGCCTCGACGAAGTCGTGCTCAGCGTCTCGCAAGGCGAGGACGCCGATGTAGCTGCCCAGAGCGTTGGAGTAGTTGTCTTCCCAGGAGAAAGACGAATGATATTCCGGGAAGAACCCGGACCCTTTGAACCCGTACCACGTGAGGATTTCGTGCCAGGTGCAGCCCAGGTAGGCAAAATACTGGCCCAGCTTGATCGATACGTCTTCGGTGATCTTCTCTTTCCTCTCCGCCGACAGTTGCTTCCAGTTGGCCGGATATTGAAGCTCGACGTAGTATCTTGAACGTTCGTGCATTTTGAACGTCAGGTGCACATCGCCGGCGAGCAGTGCCTCTCGGACACGATAGGCCAGATAGGCCGTCCAGTCGGCCGTTTTCCGCACGTGCGTCAGATCGACGTGGCCGCCTCGGCAAGTGTAGACAATGCCCTCGGATTGCAGGAGGGCAAAACCGTAAGCGTGCGGAATCAGATTGTTGGGATCGAGATAGCGCGTGCCAAACGTGGGGCTCGCCAGGCATGCAACCCGACGTCGAGGCCGGGACTTGGCCTGCTTGTCCGTCAGGAACCTTGCACTGGACGGATTGCCGACCAACGCGACGAGCAGCAGGCAGAACAGGATGTTTCTGAATCGCACCATAAGGATTTGACGGTCCGCTTACACGTCGCAAATTTGCACGGCGTGTGTGAGAGATTGCAGCGGATCGCGTTTCGGAACGAACTCGTGGGCAACGTAACCCGTGAAACCGGTTTCAGCGATAGCCCGCATAATGGCAGGATAGTAAAGCTCCTGAGTGTCGTCGATTTCGTTTCGGCCGGGATTGCCGCCGGTGTGATAGTGGCCGATGTAGTCCTTGTTGGCACGGATCGTGCGGATGATGTCGCCTTCCATGATTTGTGCGTGGTAGATGTCGTAGAGGATCTTGACCCGCTCGGAACCCACGCGTTTGCAGACCTCCACACCCCATGCCATGTGGTCGAACATGTAGTCCTTATGATCGACCTTGCTGTTGAGATATTCCAGGCAGATCGTGACTTTCTTCTGCTCGGCGCGCCCGACGATCTGCTTGAGCGCGGCGACGGTGTTCTCGACACCCACGTCGTCTGGGATGCCCCTGCGGTTTCCGGGGAAGGCGACGACATTAGGGAAGCCCGCCTCGGAGGTGGCATCGATGACCTCGCGCAGCTTGGCAATGCATTCCTCCTGGTACTTCTTGTCGGCCAGGCCATTGGTCAGCGAATGGCTATTGACGAGGGCGCAAGCGAGGCCGTGCTTCTTGACCGTCGCGAAATCGCCCGGGTCGAGAAGGTCGATGGCTTTGATGCCGAGCTTCTTGGATATCTCGCACAACTGATCGAGAGACCATGCGCTGTAGCACCAGCGGCTGACAGACTGGTTGATGCGGCCTTTTGTCGCCACCCGCTCGACTCCTTCAGACGCGGCGGCATCGGTCTTGCCTGCCAGATGCGCCGCCACTGCTCCGGCGGCGAGAAGAGATGTGTCGCGGATCAGCTTTCTGCGGGACAGCTCACTGTCTTTCATCGGTCTTTTCCTGTCTATACGCGGTCCGACGTCCCTGCCCTTTGGTACGGTTCCCTGCGGTGTGGTGAGTCCTCCTACAACAGCCGCAGGGTGGCAGTCCACCATCCTAGACCTGTAGCTGTTCCTTGAGCGATTGAACGAGTTCGATCGCCGAACGGGGGGCCTCCGAGACCGGGCTTCTCCGGCTCTCGGCTTGTCCCCGCAGTTTGATCTCGACGTTGCCTTCGGCGACGGATTTCTTGCCAACGGTGATTCGGATCGGGATGCCGATCAGATCGGCATCCTTGAACTTGATGCCGCCCCGCAGGTCACGATCATCGATGAGGACCTCCACGCCGTTGCTCTGGAGCTCCTTGTATATTTGCTCGGCTGCCTTGACGACCTCCGGCTCGTCCTGGTTGACGGGCGTGATCAGGACCTCGAAGGGCGCAATACTGATCGGCCAGACTATGCCGTTCTCGTCGTTGTACTGCTCGATGGCCGAGGCCATGATCCGGTTGATCCCGATACCGTAACAGCCCATCAGGCAGGGGTTCTCGATGCCGTTCTCGTCCAGGAAGGTTGCGCCAAGCTTCTTGCTGTATTTGGTGCCCAGTTTGAAGACCTGCCCGACCTCGATGCCTTTCTTGAACAGAAGCGGCTTGCCGCCGTGGGTATCGCCCTCGATGGCGTTGCGTATGTCGCTTACCACACTATTGTCGCCGTCGAGCGAGAAATCCCGGCCGGGTACGACGTTGATCGTGTGAAAATCGGTCCGGTTGGCCCCCGCCACGCCCACGGCCATCGCTGCCACCGCGTGGTCGATGACCATTCTGGACACGCGATCCGCCAGGGCCACAGGCCCGGCAAAGCCGACTTTCGCACTCGTGACTTCCTCTATCGTCTCTTCGTCAGCCAGCTCGACGTGCACCCCGCCGAGGACTTGGGTGAGCTTCTCATGGTTCAGCTCGTGGTCGCCTCGAACCAGGGCCGCTATTCTCTCGTCGCCGGCCGACATGATGAGGGTTTTAATCATGTCGCGCGGCTGGGTCTTGAGGAACGCACAGACCGCTTCAATGCTGCCGACGTGCGGCGTGTGGACATTCTCAGGGGGTGGGATTTCGCCTGTTGCTTGCTCTTTCGGCAGGGGATCGACCGCCGCCTTCTCCAGGTTGGCGGCATACGAGCCGTCTGCGGCGTAGACGATCGTGTCTTCGCCGGAGGCGCACGGGGCGGTGAATTGATGGGAGCCTGAGCCGCCCATCTCACCTGATTCGGCCTCGACGATCACGTAATCGAGGCCGCAGCGTTTGAACACCCGACAGTAGGCGTTGTACATGGCCATGTACGACTTGTGCAGTCCTTCGAGATCGGCGTCGAAACTGTAGGCGTCCTTCATCATGAACTCGCGCGAGCGGATCACACCGAAGCGGGGTCGGTACTCATCGCGGAACTTGGCGCTGATCTGGTACAGATTCAGAGGCATCTGCTTGTATGACTGTATCTCGCTGGCCGCGTGGAAGGTGAAGACTTCCTCGGCGGTGGGTCCGAGCACGTTCCATTTGCCATGACGGTCCTGGACGCGGAACATGGTCGGGCCGTAGTCGATGCTCCGTCCGGTCTGGTCCCACAGTTCAAGCGGGTGCATGGACGGCACGAGGATCTCCAGGGCCCCGGCCCGGTCCATTTCCTCCCGGACGATGCCGATGATCTTCTTGAGGCTGCGCCAGCCGAGCGGCAGATACGTGTACGTGCCGCTGGCGACCTTGCGTATCAGGCCGGCCCGGATCATCAACCGGTGGCTGGTTATCTCGGCCTCGGCGGGGACCTCCTTCACCGTCGGTATGAACATCTGGCTGTATCGCATGTACCTCGTATCTCCTTGCCCATGTTGAACTGCCTGCACTGCCAAAGAGTCACTGTTTATAGCCGAAAGGCCGGTCGGCTGCAAGCGATAGCCCACAAATCCCGCGTCTGAGCCGGCGTTCTTTTCCGTTGCCTTGGCTCTTGGCTGCCACT
>CAZGRF010000329.1:0-4784 GCA_964527825.1 uncultured Pirellulales bacterium | reverse complement strand
CAGATGGGATTGCCGAACAGGACGCCGTGCAGGTTGCTGCCAGAGCTCTCGTAAGCGATCGGTCCGGCAGTCTCATCCAGTTTCCAGCGGACCAGCGGAGGCGGAATCGCAGGGCCTGAGTCACCCTGACCCTGGGGACCCGACGAGACCACGAGGTTCACGCCAAAGCCGGCAGCCACCTGGGTGCCGGCGGCAGGAGCCTGGCTGATGACATTTCCCTGGAGGACCGTATTGCTCTGTGACTGGGTGACCGTTCCCAATGCCAGGCCGGAGGATACCAGCATCAATTCCGCGTTCGACTGACTCATGCCGACGACATCGGGTACGGTAACCTGGACCGATCCGGCGGGGCCGGTGGACACGTCCAAGACCACCGTTGAACCGGCAGGCAAGACTGTTCCGGCTGCCGGGTCCTCACTTATCACATGACCGGCGGGGACGGTGTCATGGGAGGAATACCACACAGTCCCCACAACGAGCCCCGCATCCGTAATCGCTGACCTCGCCTCGTCCTCGCTCATCCCCACGACGTCAGGGACGGCAACCTGAGCCAGCACGGTCAACTGATACCCCTCCTTGTACGCCGTGTTGTTGGTCTCGTCGCTTTCGTCTACGGCGTTATACTTATCAATAATCCAGCCTACGTAGTATGTACCCGGTGGAACATCTGTTGGAAACTCTATGGGAAACACGACAGGTGTATATCCAGGCCCGAGGATATTGACGGTCTTATCGCCAAGATAGTGATCTGAAGTTGATATGACGCGATCTGCTGATAGGTAGAAACTCACAGCGAATGATTGTGCATTCGCATCTCCGCCGTTTCGTGTATGGCAGACCACCCTGAAGTCCTGCCCCGCTTCTCCAGCAACGACTATCTGGGGCGAGAAGCTCCGATAGGATTCGCCGTTATCATAGAGGTCCGGTTGAGGAACATGATAGTAGATCCACACGTGGAAATTGATCAGCTTGCCCTTGCCCAGGAAAAAGGAGCCGTGGATTCTGTTATCCCGGATGGCCACCCACCATTTCTGGTTAACCGCGTCGCCGTCGAACGCTCTCTGCGCTGTGCGATTCAGCAGAATATCGCTATCATCCGCTGCATCATCGTCTGCACCGTCATCTGTCTTTGCGCCATCGTGGTCCCAGACGCGGTGATACCAGGCGCCACGCCGATCATTGCCGATGTAGATTTCGTAGTCGCTGCACCAGAAGTTATCCTCGTCGCCTTGGTCATCCACTCTCACCTCGTAGCGAACGCTGGTCACATAGGCGTTGGCTGGCACCCCCGAGATTTCCACGGACTGCGTCACTTCCCCCCCGTGGCCATTAATAACCACCGCCGTGTTCCACCAAGCCTCTCGCATCCCGTCCGAGGCGGTGCACACCAGTGCTGCTACGAGAACAATTGCCAATGCGGTTAAGATACATCGTGTTTTCATTTTCGTGTCCTTTCAAGTATGAGGGCGCTAGCCCAAGACTCCATGTCTCAAGGTCAACTGAATGATCCTACGGACTCCAAAGTCTTTTCATATTGCTCCTTCGTTAAGGGCAATAGACGAGAACAGTCCACGGGCTCTCCAATGCCATGCGTGCACAGTTTCGGCTGAAAGAGTCTCTGTCACATACTCTCGAGCCGATCGATGATGGCCCGTGCGGCGGCGATCAAGGCGTCTGCATCGTCCTGCGATATCTTCTTGCCACGCTGGGCCTCGACGCCATTGATGAAGGCCTCCAGGGAGTTGACGGCGGCATGGTCGTTGGCCGGAATGCCGTCGCTCAACTTACTCTCCGCGGTCTCCAGCTTGGCGAGGAGGCTGTCTTCAATGCCCTTTGAAAGATCCAATGCCTTGACTTGGTTCATGAGCGGTTGCATGGAACAACCACAACCTACTAACCAGCCATTGGGACAGGCCCAGGGAAAATCATCCTGATTTGGGTAGACATCAGCGGTATAAATGGGGTAAGGCAGATCCACAATGCCATCGCAGTCTGTATCCGGTTCTGTCCAATCGCTCCAGTAGTTGCCGCCAATTGGTTCGGGCAGGCTGAAGGTATTCCCGGTGCCGCCATGATCCACGACTTGATAGCCGTCTATCGGATTGTTGTTGATAAAGTTGTTGTTGTAGATGGTGTTGTGATGTGAGATTTCGATCTGGAGCCCAAAACCGCCGTTAGATTCCACTGTATTGCCAGTGATTACGTTGTCATCAGCGGGTGCCTGCCCCGGCTCTGGACCCGGCTCAAGATCAGCAAGGCTGATTCCGGTAATGTCGTTATACGAGACTACATTGTCCTTCAGAGTATTGCCACTGCACCCTGCGATGCCTATACCGACATGCCTGTTGCCCAAAGGCTGCGTGCCCGTAACATCGGTACCAACGAGATTGCCCACAATCAGGTGGCTTGTGGTTGTCGGATTGCCAACGGCTACAATCCCACAGCCCATGTGAATGCCATTCTCAATACGGCCGTTGTCTGAAATCACGTTTCCTGGACCAATTGTGTTGCTAGATGTACCCTCGCACATGAGTACACCATTGCCCCCATTGCCCAAAGCAGCAGTACCGGTGGCATCCGTGCCGATGTAGTTACCCTGCACCATATTTCCCGTCGAACCCGGCAGGATGATCTCGACACCATTATCACCATTACCTGAAATGACATTACGCGCTGCCGGCGTGGTACCTCCGATCCTGTTGTTCGGGGCGTCCCAAATACGGATGCCGTCATCGAGGTTACCCCGATCTATGGTACCCGTGACATCGGTGCCGATATAGTTGCCTTCTATGGTGTTGCCTCCCTGGCAGGTTATGCCGACTCCCACGTCGCCGAAGCGGTTGATCACCAAGCCACGAAGACAGGAGCCACTGGAGGCAATCTCAAGGCCGATGCCGGACACGTAGGTGCCGTCCAACTCAATCAGCAATGTGGCGGGGATGCTGTAGGTGGCGGGCTCCGCACCCGGTTGCGTGTACCCATCAATAGTTACGGGATCAGTGATCGGCGGCAGGGCAGTCGACGGCTGGATGGTATGCGGACCCGGACTCGGGATGTTGAATTCAATCTGATCCAGCCCCGGATGTGAATTGGCCAATGCGATTGCCTCTCTCAGAGAGCCGGGGCCACTGTCGTCCGTGTTGACGACCGTGTAGGTCGCCGGCCAGGCCGTTCCGGCCAAGGCCATCATCACCGCGAGGGCAAAAAGCGTCTTCAACATGTGCGTGGATTCTGGTCTCGTCATGATCGTGCTCCTTCTTTGTCAGCGTTAGCAGTATCTTGGCATTCGATCCCCACTCTGGGGTCAATCAGTAAAGGGTCGCTCCGCATTCCTCATCCGCACCTTCCTTTCCGCCGTCAGGCAACGCGAGTCTTCAGTCTCATGGTTCACGTCCACTTGATTCACAGGGTTCCCAGAGGGTATATCAGGAAAACGACTCCCGCCTTGCGCGGGGGAGCGGGTTTTTCTCATGTTCTCCTCGGCCTCCGAGCCCGCCGGCCAGAGAAGCTGTTGCCAGGAAAGCAGTTACGTGGTATCCTGTAGGTGAGAGCCAAGTACCACGGTATGTCGGCTCACTGACGTGCATGTTGGACAGCCAGACCGGCCTCAGCGAGTGGTCTATGCGTCACGAGGATTACACCGAGATGGGGGGTGTGGGGCAGGCGTTCCTGACCACCCACTGGTCGCTCATCGAGGGCGTGGAGGCGGGCGATGACGATCGGAATCACGCGCTTATAGAATTGCTGCTCCAGAGGTACTGGAAGCCGGTCTATTGCTACCTGCGCCGAAGCGGGTATCAGAACGAGCCGGCCAAAGACTTGGTGCAAGGTTTCTTCCAGGAGGTCGTCCTGGGACGGGACCTGATTCAGAAGGCCGATCAGACCAAGGGGCGATTCCGCTCGTTCCTATTGACGGCGCTGAACCAGTATCTGGTCAACGTCCGCAGCGCGCAGGCCGCCAAAAAGCGAACGCCCCCGGGCCGGCTCGTTGCGCTCGGAAGCACCGAGATGGACGACCTGCCGCATCCGGTCACGACGCTCACGCCCGAGGATGCCTTCACTTATGCGTGGGTCTCGGAGCTGTTGGAGCAGGTTCTGGCAGACGTTCAGGCAGGGTGCGAGGCCGACGGCAAGAGCCTACACTGGCAGGTCTTTCGCGCGCGGGTCTTGGCCCCCATCATGGAAGCAGTGAAAGCGCCGTCTCGAGAGAGCATCTGCCGGAGGTATGGCATCCGTGATCCAGACGCGATCTCCAACATGCTCGTTACCGTCAAACGACGTCTTCAGGCGATGCTGAAACAGCGGTTGCGGGATTCGGTGATGTCCGATGAGGAAGCCGAAGCAGAGCTCAGAGAAATCAGGCGATTTCTTCCCAGGCTGGCGCAAGATGGCGCCTAGGTTCCTGTAATTACATGGGGCAGACAGGAGGAGACCGCGCCGATGTGGACTCTTTTGTCTTCCGGCACGGCAAGCCCAGGGACACGGTAAGCCAGTTGTCAGACGAGGTGATGCACAGGCTATGAAGAAAGAGACTGTATTTGGGTTGGGTCCTGAACAGCTCGATCGCCTCTTGTCGCTTGGGACGGACAGCGATGCCTCGGTCGAAAGCGAAGCCGGACCGATGACAGCTCAAGAGCGCCACGCCGATGGTGCCGGCGGAGCGTCCGCAGCAGGCCGTCCTTCGGCTGAGGGCAGCGGGTCGGGCTCGTTGCCTGCATCTCTGGCGGCAATCGTGGAACAACCCGGCGGCTGGATCGGCCGCTACCGGCTGATCAGCATGGTGG
>CAZGRF010000328.1:0-4795 GCA_964527825.1 uncultured Pirellulales bacterium | reverse complement strand
CGCCCAGCCGGGCGGCGACGATGGCTGTTTCCAGAATTCGGCTCAACTCTCTCTGTTCCAGGTGCATATCTCCGTACCTCGGCCCTCTGTTGACAGGACGGCAAACAACGTCTATTATACTGGCCCTATGCAGGCACGCCAACCAGCAAATGAGGTCAAAATCGTCCGCCGTGCGTCGTCCCGGGAGCGCGCCGTAGCGGCCCTGCTCTCCTTATCCGTGTTTGCTCTGTTCAGTGGTCTCTGGGGACTTCAGAAGCTCCACTTTGACTTCGGCTTGGTGTTCAACCCTTGTGGCTTCAAACAGAGGACCGGCTATCCGTGTCCGGCCTGCGGCATGACCACATCGGTGTTGGCCTTTGCGCGGGGTGAAGTGCTCCGGGCCTTCTACATTCAACCGGCATCGGCTTTTCTCTGCACCGTGCTGGTATCGGTTGCATTTTTGGCTTCTCTAACCGCGGTCTTCGGAGTATATTTCAGGGCCTTCGATCGCCTTCTGGGCGAGATAAGAATAGGGCATCTGATTTTGGGTTTGCTTGCGATCCTGGCCGCCGGATGGGCGGTCACGCTGGCCCGGGCCTTTGCAGAACGGGCCTCGGGTTAGTTGTCAAGGAGATTGGAGAATTCTGGCATGATAAAAGTGTTGATTACAGACAAACTGGCACAAGAAGGAATCGACTTGGTCAATGCGGCAGGCGGCGCCGAAGCGGTCGTCAAGACCGGCATCAGCGAGGATGAGCTCGCTGCCATCATCGGTGAGTATGACGGTTTGATCATCCGTAGCGGCACGAAAGTGACCGCCAAGGTCCTGGCCAACCCAGGCAAGCTCAAAGCTGTCGCCCGCGCCGGTGTAGGCGTTGACAACGTCGATATCAAGGCGGCAACTCGGCAGGGTATCCTGGTGATGAACACCCCCGGTGGTAATACGCTCAGCGCTGCCGAGCACACCATGGCCCTGATGCTGGCCATGAGCCGCAACGTCGTTCCGGCCTGTAACAGTCTCAAGGCGGGGGCTTGGGATAGGAAGAAGTACACCGGCAATCAGCTTAACAACAAGGTCCTGGGTGTGATCGGCCTCGGTCGCATCGGCATGGCCGTGGCGGGGATGGCTTCTGCCTACAACATGAAGATCCTGGGCTACGATCCTCTGGCGGCCCCGACCAACGCCGAACAGCTTGGTGTCGAGGTGACGGATGATATCGAGAAGATCTTCAAGGAGGCGGATTTCATCACCGTTCACGTGCCTCGCAACGAGCAGACACTCAATATGATCGGCGCCAAGCAGCTTGCCATGATGAAGCCGACGGTGCGTTTAGTCAACTGTGCACGGGGCGGCATTGTCAACGAGGATGCGTTGTACGATGCTCTGGCGGAGA
This sequence comes from uncultured Pirellulales bacterium, assembly GCA_964527825.1. Taxonomy (GTDB): domain Bacteria; phylum Planctomycetota; class Phycisphaerae; order Sedimentisphaerales; family Anaerobacaceae; genus JAFGLV01. The sequence goes on along the minus strand of CAZGRF010000328.1, from coordinate 3,422 downwards.
AACGCATCGCAGGGGCGGCCTTGGATGTGTTTACATCCGAACCTCCGGAGAACAAACGCTTTGCCGATCTTGAGAACTGCCTGGTCACACCCCATCTCGGCGCGAGCACCGAAGAGGCGCAGATTGAGGTCGCTGTAGAAGCGGCGCAGATCCTGCTTGATGCCATCAAAGGTGGGCCGGTCAGGAACGCCATCAATGCTCCTTCGACGGCGGGTGCCATGCCGGTTTTGGTCAGCCGGTACGCATCGTTGGCGCGGCGCATTGGCGCGCTGCTGAGCACCATCGCTCCGGGGAATATCAAGAGCGTCGAGGTGCAGTATCGTGGCTCAGTGGCAGCGATGGATATCGAGCCGGTGACGCTCAGTTTCGCGATGGGATTGCTGCAGAAGCATTTTGATATGCCTCTGAACATGGTCAACACGCCCGTCCTGGCAAAGGAGCGTGGCATAAGCATAGACCAGACGAAGAACACCGAGGCCAAGGATGTCGCCTCGAGCTTCAGCGCGAAGGTCGTTACCAGCAAGGTCACGCGCACAGTGACGGGCTCAGTCTTCGGTGAGACCCTGCTGCGCATCATTGAGGTGGACGGATTCAACATCGAGATGACGCCGCAGGGTGCAGTGCTGGTGATCTTCAACGAGGACAAACCAGGCGTTATTGGGGCAGTCGGCTCCGTCTGCGGCAAGCATGGCATCAATATCTGCACGATGGGTGTGGGCCAGAAGCTCGAAGAGCACAAGGCTATTCTCGCGGTCAGCCTCGACCAGGAACCGGATGCCGAGACGGTAGACGAGTTGAGCAAGCTCGACTTCGTCAACGAAATCTACGTTTGCACGCTCAACTGATTCGCCACAAGTGGCTCTCGGACCGCGGACCGTACTCTGCGCCCGTGCCTTGACGGGCCAACCGAGAGTCTCTGGAAGAGAACCAGGGGTATGACGCAGGAGCTCATCATAAGTGTGAGCGGCATGAGGGGCATTGTCGGGCAGAACCTGACCCCAACCATTGCCGCTGAGTATGGGTGCGCCTTTGGTGGTTTTCTCAAGGGCCGCGCCGGCGCGAGCGACAGACGTCCCAGGGTGTGTATTGGCAGAGATTCGCGAGGCAGTGGTCCGATGCTTACCTGTGCCGTTACGGCGGGACTATGTTCTGTTGGTGTAGATGTTGTTGACCTGGGCTTGGTCACGACGCCTTGTGTCGGCATTATGCTCCGCGAGCTCCAGTGCGACGGCGGAGTCGTCGTCACGGCCTCTCACAATCCCATCCCGTACAACGGGATCAAGCTGCTGCTCGCCGATGGCATGGCGCCGCCCCCGGAGACGGCCGAAGAAATCCGGCTGGGCTTTTTCAAGAAACGCTTTTCACCAGTCTCTTCAATGGCCTGCGGAACGGTGGCCTCGAACGCGGATGCCGATCGGGTCCACATCGAGAAGGTTTTGGCTGTCGTCGAAGCGCAACAGATTGCGCGTCGTCGGTACAAGATCGTGCTCGACAGTGTCAACGGAGCCGGCGCGCGGATCACCAAGAAGCTGTTGGCTGCGCTCGGCTGCCGCGTTGTCGCGATCAATGACGAGCCCAGCGGACTGTTTGCCCACGAGCCGGAGCCGACGGCTGCAAATCTGGGTGGTCTATGCGAGTGTGTCAAGCGAGAGAACGCTGATATCGGTTTTGCGCAAGATCCGGATGCCGACCGATTGGCGATAGTTGATGAGAATGGCACATACATTGGCGAGGAGTACACGCTGGCGCTGGCGGCAAAGTATGCGTATTCCCGTCAAGTCGGTGCGGCAGCGGCAAATCTGTCCACGTCCCGCATGATCGACGATGTGGCAACGGCGGCGGGAGGCCGCGTGATACGCACGCCGGTTGGCGAGGCGAACGTCGCGAAGGCCATGCTTGACAACGGGTGTGTCATTGGGGGGGAAGGCAACGGCGGTGTGATTGATCTGCGCGTCGGGCCTATTCGGGACAGCCTGGTGGGAATGGGCCTGATTCTGCAGCTCATGGCCGCTACGGGCAAGACGGTCGGTCAACTCGTCCAGGAGATCGGCAGCTACTACATGCATAAAGATAAATTCGCTGCCGATTCGTCGCAGGCAGACCGCATCATCGAAATAGCGAAGAAGAGCTTTGCCGACGCGGCGCTCAATACGTCTGATGGCTGCCGATTTGACTTCGACGATGGCTGGGTCCACCTGCGGACCAGTAACACCGAGCCTGTCATGCGTGTGATCGTTGAGGCGAAGGACGAGCTTTCCGCGCGCCGGTACATTGAGGTGGTTTCCGGTATTCGAGAATCCGTTGTGAGGAACACCGGTGGCGGTCGACAATAAGCATGACACTGCCGTGCGTCAGATTCGGTCCGTGACCTATCTCGGCATCGTTGTCAACGTTGCTCTCTCAGCCGTCAAGCTCATCATTGGTCTGAGCATCTCATCTCTGGCGCTTGTCGCCGACGGCGTTCATTCACTGTCCGATTTGGTCACGGATGTGGCGGTCCTGCTCGGATCGCACTTCGGGGCGCGAAAGCCCGATCAGAGCCACCCGTACGGTCACGGCCGTCTGGAGACGTTCTCTGCGGTGTTCGTTGCCTTCGTGCTGATCGTCGTCGGCGGCGCGATGATCTACCAAGCCACCATGTCGATAGCCCGCAATGAGGCGACGACGCCTCACTGGGGCATGCTGGCCGCAGCGCTGCTATCGATTCTCGCCAAGGAGGCGCTCTATCAAGCAACGAAGAAGGTGGCCGTGAAATCGCACAGCACGTCGCTTTATGCTAATGCCTGGCACCATCGCAGCGATGCTCTCAGTTCCGTCGCAGTCTTGATCGGCTACGTTCTGCTGCGTTTCGGTTTTGACCATGGCGATCAGGTGGCGGCCGTGGCTGTCGGCCTGATGATCATCTATGTGGGGGTGAAAGTGATCGGCGATTCGCTGCGGGAGCTGACGGAGGGAGCCGTCGACCCCCAGACGGTGGAGCGCATCAAGGAGATCATTGGCGGCGACAAGGCGATCCGGCAGTGGCACAGGTTGAGGACTCGTACCGTCGGCCGGGAAGTCTTCTTGGATGTCCACATTCTGGTGGATCCCCAACTGGATGTGGCCACGGCGCACGCGATCTCCGAGAGGCTGGAGCAAACACTGGATCAGGAGATTCCTCGTCCCGTGAACATCACCGTTCACATCGAGCCAGATCTGCCTTCGTTCCGAAAGTAATCATTCCTGGAGCGGCGGTACAGGCCGAGAGCGGGCCCGATTCTGATCGCACGCCGGCCCCGGACCATTCGGCGTCCGCAGCGGGGGAAAAACTATTGCTGCCGTGCCGGGGAGGGGGTAGAATCACCCCCTTTCCAGAGGGTCACCCTGTTCCAGAAAGGATATTCCACAAGATGAGTCTTGAGAGCTTCTTCAATCCGAAGTCT
>CAZGRF010000327.1:0-4819 GCA_964527825.1 uncultured Pirellulales bacterium | reverse complement strand
TCCCTGCTCCTCTGTCCAGCCGCTACTGGTGATCCGCGCGCGGTAGCCTTCGGCAGCGTCCTCGCCGATCGGCGTGCAGAAGAAGTTCCGCGTCGTGTCCTGGCCGAAATCGAAGAACCGCTGCCAAGCTGCCTCCGAACGCAAGCAGACCCAGCCGGTGACGCTGAGCGCGTCGGCTCCCATCAGGGCTTGTCCGGGAATCTGAACGTAACCGCCTGCATCCCCTCCCGGCAACGACAGGACCCGGCCGAACTGGCTGTCCTCGACATAGGCCGCGCCGGCCCCGTGCACGGTCGCGTGATAGTTGTTCCTGGACCAATCCTCGGCGTTACCGTTGAACACATAGCGTGCAATCAACGCGGTTTCGCCAATGCCGTCGAGGAACTGATCGCCTCCGCCGGCCTGAGCGAGGAGCGGACCCGTGTCGACCAATAGACCGACGATGCATGCCAAGACTGACGCGCGAGCCAGTGACCTTCTCTCCATCTTGATGCCTCCCAGGCTGTTCTTGAGCGGGTTGTTTTCGGCTATTTTATACCGCCGGAGTCACCGCCTGCGTTAGCCTTTTCTTCCGCAACCTCGTTTGTGCACGTTCTGACCCCTTTCCGGCGAAACGAGTTGCGCAACCAGCCGGACTATGCGCCTTTGGCCTGCTCGTAGAAGACCATGGCAGGCGAGCCGGCGAAGCTGATGCCCATCCAGGCGGCCTCGTCGATCTCGTCCTGAGTGAAACCCTTCTTGCGGGCGTTCGCCAGGTGCATCTTCAGGCACGGCTCGCAGCGTGTCGCCACCGACAGCGCGATGGCCATTGCCTGTTTCGTGTACGCATCCAGGCCGTGCGGCGAGGAGGCGGCGCCGAGGAAGGCCTTGAACTTCGCCTTGACCTCGTCTATCGGCGAAGTAGCCGCACCCGAGGATGTGGAAGACACCCCCGAGGGCGGGGGTGCTACATTGCCAACGGCATCGGCACAACATGCGACCTCGGCCGTTTCGGTCGTGGCTTTCGTAGGCGACGGCGTGGCAGCAGGCTTGCCCTGTTCGATCTTCGGGATCGTGCGGCGGCCGGTTGTGCGTAGGAAGATGCGCCCGGTCCCCTTCTCCAGCACCTTGCCGACCACCGTGGCGTGCTTGACGCCGGCATCGTGCAGGGCCTTCAGGAATCTCTTCTCATCTGCTGCGCCGATCGCAATGAGTAAGCCGCCGGAGGTCTGGGCATCGAAGCAGATATCGACCATCTCCTGCGGGAGTGACTCATCGGCGGTCACCTGTCGGCCGCACGATTCCTTGTTGCGCTCCAGCGCGCCGGGCAGGATGGCGGCGGCCGCGTAGTCCAGCACGCCGGCAAACAAAGGAATGTCATCCCAGATAACCTCCACATCTACGCCGCTGCAGCGCGCCATCTCGGCCAGATGCCCCATCAGGCTAAAGCCCGTGACGTCGGTGGCCGCGTGCGCGCCGAACTTGACCATCAGCTCAGAAGCGGTCTTGTTCAACGTCGCCATGGACTGGCCGGCCGCACGGACGCTCTCGTCGGAGGCCTTGCCGATCTGGGCCGCGAAAGCCACGATGCCGGTCCCGAGCGGCTTGGTGAGGACAAGACGGTCGCCCGGCTTGGCGCCGGCGTTGGTGACAATCCGCTTGGGGTCGATCATCCCCGTCACGGCAAACCCGGCCTTGATCTGGTCGTCGTTGATGCTGTGTCCGCCGATGATTGCGACGCCGGCCTCTTTCATCTTGTCGATGCCGCCGCGCAGGATGTCGTTCATCGCGTAGTCGGGGATCTTGCGCGCAGGAAAGCCGATGACCGACAGCGCCGTCATCGGCGTTCCGCCCATCGCGTAGATGTCGCTGACCGAATTGGCGGCGGCGACCTGGCCGAACACGTAGGGATCGTCCACCGAAGGTGTGAACACATCAACGGTTTGAACGAGCGCTTGGCCGTTGCCGAGGTCGTAGACGCCGGCATCATCGCCGGCGGGCACGCCGATCAGAACGCGCGGGTCCTCGACCGCCGGTAGGTTCTTCAGGACGTCCTTGAGGAACGCCTGATCGATCTTGGAGGCACAGCCGGCTTTCTCGACGGTCTTGGTCAGCTCAACCTTGCCGGCCGGGCTCTCGGCCCGCTCGCCCGCGCAGGTGCAGATGTTCTTCTCTTTGAGATAGTCGCACGGGCACGGCTGCTTCGGATTGCAGATACAATGTCCCAGGCGGATCGACCGTTGCATCACGCGCTTGCGTCTGTCCATGTCTACCATGATTGCTCCTGAATACTGGCTCTCTTCTCTGTCATATCATGCGCTGTCGGGGCCATTGGCGGCCAACAGTGCGGCTCCCAACGCCCCGCTCATCTGCGGATCGGGGGCCAGTGTCACGGGTTGCTCGAGCGCGGATTCCAGGGCCTTCTTCATTCCGGACACCAGCGCCACGCCGCCCGTGAAGACAACGGGGACGTCCACCTTCCGGCCGGCCATCCCCACCATGCGCGCCGCGATGGCGGCCTGCACACCGGCAACGATGTCTTCGCGCGGCGTGTGCGCCGCCAACAATCCGATGATCTCGGTCTCGGCAAACACCACGCACATACTGCTGATGGCCGCGGGCCTCCGGCTTCGTGCCGCCATGTCGCCAAGCTCATCGAGACTGGCCCCGAGCCGTTCGGCAACCACTTCCAGAAATCGCCCGGTGCCGGCGGCGCAGCGGTCGTTCATCGCAAAATCGCGCACCTTACCGCTGCCATCCAGCCGGATGAGCTTGCTGTCCTCACCGCCAATGTCAACGATGGTAGCCGTGTCGGGGACAAGATGACGCACGCCCTGCGCGTGACAAGTGATCTCAGTGATCGTCGTGTCGGCGAAGTCAACGGCATTCCGGCCGTACCCAGTGGCGACAATGCGCCTCACGTCCCGCCGAGTGACGGCGTTTTCCATCAGAACACGCTCAAACAGACATGAGGCCAGCTTGGATTGCTCGATGCCCTGGTCCGACAGTCCCCGGCCCAGCACCTTGCGGCTGTTATTGTCCAGCAGCACGATCTTGATCGTTCGTGAACCTGCGTCGATTCCGGCGCAAATCATCTTCTTCTCCGTTGCTTGACTGTTTCCACCAGGGCCTCCAGGCGGGTGCGCAACCTCGGCCCCATCGCGTCCGCCACCGGCGGTACCTCAATTTCCAGAATGGGAATATCGATCTTGTCCTGAATGACCTGTTGCATCGTCCAGCCCTCCAGCGCGCAGTGGCTGGCGCCGGGAATACGCGAGACAACGACCGCCTCGGCGCCGAATCGGAGGATGTCGCGACAGACGCGCTCGGCCCGGTCGGTTGATGAACCCACCATCGGGTCGGCCAAAGCCGTCGCCGCGAGCGCCTCCATCGGCGGCACGTCCTCCGGGATCGGATCGAGGGCATGCGTGAAGAGATATTCCGTGCCGCAGACCCGACCGCCGCATTCCTCCAGCAGGTTCATCGCCCGCAAGTCCGCTACGGGATTGACCCAGAAGACTCGGGCGGCGTCACTATCGAGCATACCCACGCCGGCCGCGACGCGCTGCTGCACCTCCGACAGCAGCGCCTCCAGGACATTGAGACATTCGTCCCGGTCCGAACAGAAATGTATCGCCAGCATCTCGGCAACGAGCATCTCCAGGGCTGGCATGGGACAACGCTGGGCAGTGTAAGCCGCGTCACGCAGGTCCGCCAGGCACCGGCGAATCTGATTGGCCTTCGCAATGCCCTCCAGGAGCGCAGCATCGTCGAGCCTCTGGCCCGTGAGGTCTTCGAGCGCACCCTTCACACGCAGCAGTTCCGATGCCACCAGCTCGACCTGTCGCCTCGGCGCCGCGATTCCACCCGGCAGTCGCACCGCGGCTTCGCAGTCCTCCGGGGCGCGACGATGCGGAATCTCCCACCAGAAGACGCCGTGCCCAAGGTCTTCGAGCCGCTGAGCAATGGCGGAGAAATCGTCGCAGGTGGCGCCGACACTGCAGATCAGTAGGTCCGGGATCGGAAAATGACAGCCTGTGACAAAGGCGCCGAGCATCGCCCGCACGGGACAGAAGGACTCGTCGATGCCCAGCGAATCGGCAATCTCCAGCAGGCCGGCGCTAAGCTCCATGACGCAGGGAATCCACCACGCGCCGTCGGGATAGAAGGCAACGAGGTCGCTGAAGGCGTTTACAATAATAGGGACAGTCCCTAGATCTTTCATCGTTCCGACGATTCTCTTGCCGCCCTCTCTAGCCTCCCGGAGGCGGGCTTCCTCCGTCAGCAGGAAGTTCCAGAGGCGCAAGGCGGCGGGCGAATTGTCGTAGCGCAGCCTGGATAGGCGATAGTCACCATCGTGGAGATGCCGACCCAAGGGACCGCCGTAGCTCGGCTGCGCCAGCCCCGCCCGCTCCAACTGCTGGTAGCGCAGGTCCCATTCCGCGAGAGTCAGTTGTCTGGGAGCCTCGGTCACTTGAGCATCTCCATGAACGCGCCGATTCTGTTGCGGCCCCTGCTGCTATCGATCGCCTCCCCGTCGCTCGCGTCGAGGTCGAGTACGGGTAGGCCGGTCTTCTCGCGCAACCGTCCAACCTCGGCATGCCAGAGATCGCACCAGAGGTGCCGGTGCACGATGACGGCACGGATGTCACTCTTGGCCAGCTCGCGCCGGAGCCACTCGTAGAACCCGTCATTGGGCCGCCGCGATACATCACGAATCCCGTCGAAGTAGGCATCCGCTAATTCGAGCAGCGGCTCTTCCCGCAGCCGGCGGCGATCGAACGCCCGTCGCTGCCCGCACATGCCACTCTCGATAGCATCGAGCAGCACGCACCCACCG
>CAZGRF010000326.1:0-4834 GCA_964527825.1 uncultured Pirellulales bacterium | reverse complement strand
GCCTCCCTCATCTCGGGCGACGGCAGTGTAACGGTGTCGCTACGCAAGTCGATGTCTCTCATGCTCCGTTCTCCGTAATGGCAAGCGTCGCCGCAGAATAACCCAGACTCGTTTCCTGGCGAGGATAGTCTTACCGGATTGCAGCGTCAAGGTCGCGTTTGCTGCCTTCGAGTTTTCTCTTTGGACGCAGTTCCTCGTCTCTTATGATACGGGCATGGTAGTTGTGATCGTGGTGATATATGTCGCCGGTGGTTTTCTGTTTCTCGGATCGCTGGCCGCGCACATTTATGTACGTGTCCGGCTGCGGCCGCGCGAGGGCTCCGACATCGACCATTACCATTATGAATTTGAGGACCAGCATCCGGACTACGCCCGTTACACCAAATGGCTCAGGTTGACCATGGCCGGGGCCGCGGCGGGCGTCCTACTACTGTTCCTGGGCGTCGTCTTCTGACAACGCCAAGTCACAGCGGCACTGACAGTCTGTTCGTCAACCGGGTGGACGAGCAGGGTTCGGTTCTGAAACACCCCACCGCCCTTGAGGAGGCTTTCCGTCTGGGGAAGCGCTCAGTGGCATGGTCTGTCCGCGCGAACAACCGTTCCTGGTGGAGCTGTTCTGACAACTATGTCGTTGCGGTCAGGTGACTTCTCGGCCGGTTCTGAGAGGCTGTAGAAGAGGCCAACACTCCCGTCGAGAGCGTTGGCCCCATGCCCTTTTCATTGCCCCGTGGTGGATATTTTGCCGAATCCTGTCACGTCGCCAAGCCAACAGGCGCTACTCGAAGGCGATGCCGAGACCAATGGTCGCATTCTCCAGAGTGCTTTGACGGTCTACCCTGACGACACGCCCTCGTTTGATGCGAGCGAACTGGCCCTTCTCTTCGGCCAAGGTCTCTGTCCGGGGGAAATTCAATTCGACGACGCTGCCCCGACGGGCCGGTGTGGTCATGGGAACGCAAACGAATGCTCCTACCCTGCTGATGTTCGCGCTGTGGCCGTTGAAGAAACGACCGGCATCCGGCAACCATACGCTGACCGGCCACGACAGGTCCGTCCGCCTTTCTCTACGCTGTTCTACCGACGTCTCCATTGTCTGGGTCTCCTTTCTGCCCACGTACTCCAACAGAGACCGCTATCGGCAGTGTTAATATGGCTTGTATAGCGGATTTGGATAAATATGCGAATTCCCGGTTTTTGCACCGACTAACACATGCTTGATCTTCTCATCTGATGCGTTTATCGGGCGTAGTCGCCGGTCATCGACGGTGGCAAGACATGTGCACATCGGCCTGCACACGCACGGCATCCATCGGCCCGAAGCACGCCTCACACTACGAAATCAAAGGCATCGTGCGTCACCGAACAGCAGCCACACGCGGATAAGTCTGCTTGCAAAGAAACAAGGTTTCCGGTATCGTCACAGCACCATGGCGGCACAGATAGAGAAGATCAATGGTTCCGAGGGAGACCTTGAACGCATCGCAGCGGCAGCGCGACTGATTGAGGCCGGCGGGTTGGTCGCTTTTCCCACTGAGACCGTGTATGGCATTGCGTGCCGAGTCAACCGCAACTCGCTCTCTCGGCTCAACGAGGTCAAGGGCCGCGATCCGGACAAGCACTATACCCTGCACATAGGTCAGGTCGATGAGCACAGGACGTATGTGCCGAAGGTGGGGTTGCGGACCGAAAAACTCATTCGGCGCGCGTGGCCGGGCCCTCTGACGCTCGTGTTCGAGATAGATCCCATAGACCTGAGCAACCAGAAAAGCCGCCTCGATGACGGCGTGTTTGACACGCTTTACAGAAATGGCTCGATCGGCATTCGCTGTCCGGATCACGTAGTGGCCTCAATGTTGCTCCGTTCGGCCAAGTGCCCCGTAGTAGCGCCCAGCGCCAACGCGGCCGGCCAAGAACCGGCTACCGATGCAAGCCAGGCGGCAACTCAGCTTTCCGATCTGATCGATCTGATTCTGGACGGGGGCCCATGCAAGTACAAGAAGGGCAGCACCGTCGCGAGGGTCGGCACGCGCGGGATTGAAGTGTTGCGGGAAGGCGTGTACTCACGAGCTGAATTGCAGACGATGGCCAGAGTCGTGTTCCTGTTTGTCTGTACGGGCAACACGTGCCGCAGTGCGATGGCCGAGGGGCTTTTCCGGACGCACCTGGCGAAAAAAGTCGGGTGCAGCGTTGACGAGCTTGACGATATGGGCTATAAAATCGTCTCAGCGGGTACGATGAACGTGGCTGGTGCGCCCGCAAGCAGCGGGGCCGTCGTGGCTTGCCGTCCGAAGGCAGTAGACATTGGAAAGCACGTCAGCCAACATTTGACCCGTTCGCTTGTTGAGGCAAGCGATTTCATATTCTGTATGACGCAGTCGCATTGCGAGCAGGTTCGCTTGCTGTCTCCAGACGAAAGGTGGAACTGCGTGCTGCTGGCAAAGGATCGGGAGATTCCGGACCCCATAGGGCAGTCGCAAGAGTTCTTCAACAGGTGTGCCGACATTATCGAAGCCGCCGTGAAGGCGCGAATTGGTGAGTTCATTCTATGAAGATAGCCATCGGAAGCGATCACCGTGGGTTCGATGCCAAGCAACAGATCAAAGCTATCGTTGCCCAGATAGGGCATGAGTGTGTTGACTTCGGGACTGACGGAACGCATCCCGTCGACTACCCCGATCTGGCCTATGTCGTGGCCAAGGCGGTCTCCGAACAGCAGGCGGATCGGGCTATCCTGATCTGTGCGACAGGTCTCGGCATGAGTATTGCTGCTAACAAGGTCAGGGGAATTCGAGCCGCATTGTGCCACGATGAGCTGAGCGCGCGGATCTCCCGCGACCACAACGATACCAATGTCCTCTGTCTGTCAGGTGACCAGATTGGGGAGGTCCTGCTTCGCAAGATTGTCGAAGCGTGGCTCACCACCGAGTTCAGCGGAGGGCGGCACCAGCGACGAGTCAACAAGATATGCGCCATCGAAAAAGGCCGCGATCCGCGTGAGTTGAACAACATGTGATCCTGACGGATCGCGACGCTCGCAAGTTTCACCGCGCTCGTTCAAAGGTTGGGCCGACGGCGCATGGTCTGTGCCATCTCGTGCATTACCTCCAACGGGAATCTCCCTGTATCCCATGGCTCGTCGATGCCTCAGTCTCCGATCGGATTACCGGACACCGGCCCGCTGGGGTGGGATTGCCGGCTGAGCCTCGTGCGGAATAGCCTCAGCGTCATTCTGCAGAGGTTCGGCGGCGCTATGCATCAGTTGCTCGACACAGATATCGTCCAGACCGCGCAGGGTCTGTTCAAGCTGATCGCGGTATTTGCTTCGCTCCTCCGGCGTGATTCTCCTGGGCACCTCGATCGGCTCGCCAAAGGCCACATGAACCCGGCCAAATGGCATGACAACAACGAATCGGTCCCAGCTCTTGAGCAGTCTCTTGCGGGTCGCGTCGTAGCTGACCGGGATGATTCTCGCTCCTGTGATCTGGGCCAGCTTGATGACACCTTCGCTGACTCTTAGCGCCGGCCCTCTCGGCCCATCTGGAGTTATGGCGACATTGTTGCCTTCGGCAATCTTGGCTGCAAGTCCGCGCACGGCCTTCTGCCCCCCCCGGCTCGTTGAGCCTCTGACGTAATCCTGTTTGAGCTTGCGCAGCAACGCAGCACCGTAATCTCCGTCCCGGCTGAGGCTGACCAGCACAGAGATCTTGCGTTTGCGCGCGTTCTTCACGTAGAAATACGAGAGATAGAAGGGCCGGCTGTGCCAGAAGGTGAATATGTTGCCGCCCTGCTCGGCATACCGCTCAAACACGTCCAAACGCGTTACCGTCAACCGGTTGGAGCCACAGACAAACCTCAACAAGAGGTTGAAGAAGAAGGCAAAAGCTATGGTCAAGCACTTGTGCATGGTTCAGGTTTGTGTCGGATCGGCTCGCAGAAGGTGCCTGCCCATTCTGTTGTCGAAAAGCATCGACCTAAATCCCCAATCCTTGACTGCTTGCAGCCACTGACGGATTCTGCACATCACGACGCATCGCATCCAGCCGCCCAAGGCCGGCGGATGAATGCGCCGCAAAAACCTTCATATCCTCCGGACGGTCACCCGTCAAGACGAGAAGCCGAACCACGCACCTTGGCGGTCCTGGTTCTCCCCTGCAAAGGAGCGCCACACGCCACCGGAGACTTCCGCCCGGCCTACTCGAGCTTCTGCTGCAGTTGCTCAAGAACGGAACGAATCGTCGCAACCTGAGCCTGCAGCTCAGTCATCTGCTCGGTCTGGGCCTTCAACTTGCCGTTCAACTGCTCCATCTTCACCTGGGCAGTCTTGGCGTCTTGACGCGCCGCGTCGCGTGCTTTCGTCAGAGAAGCGACCTGTTTCTCCAGCAGGCCACGCGTATCCACGAGACTCTCCACCATGCGTTGAAGCTCATCTCGTGAACCTGTCAGATCCTCCACTCGTGTCTGGAGTTGGTCGCGCGCCGTACTCAACTCCGCCACCTTCTCCTGGAGTTGTGCCCGGGCGGCGCCAAGTGAGTCTACCCGCGTGCGCAGCTCCTCGCCGGACTTCGTCAGGTCCTGAACCTGGGCCTGAAGCTTGTTCCTGGAGTCGCTGGTGTCCGCCAGTCTTGACTCCGCTTGATCAAGCGACTCCGTGAGCCGCTTGACGTCCAGCGTAAGCAAGTCCCTTTCATTCTCCGTCGCCTCAAGCATGGTCTCCAGCTTCTTGACCTGGCCTTTCAACTCGCTGTTCTCGGTCACCGTGCCGTTGCAGCCGCCAATGATCGGCAGGCCAGCCAACACCGCCAGCCACAGACAGGCATACTTCCTTTTCATCGTT
>CAZGRF010000325.1:0-4837 GCA_964527825.1 uncultured Pirellulales bacterium | reverse complement strand
TGTTCAGTACGGGCCGGCTGTTGTTGATGTTGTAGAGACCGGCGCCGTTCGCGGCGAGGTTGCCTCGGAACGTGCAGTTGATGACCGTCGGGCTGCCATTGTCGTTGAGCATGCCGCCGCCGCTGTCACCGTTTCCCGCGGTGATGACGCAGCCATCCAAGACGGCGGTGGAGTCCGTGCCGCTGCCGGTCACAACGTGGTAGCTATTGTCGCCGGGTCGGTCTGGAGCGCCAAGATCACCGCTGAGAATCGTCTCAAGCATCTTCACGTTGCGGACCTCACGGTTCGTTCCACGCGAGCCGGCGTAGCCCCCTTTGATCGTCACGCCGTTCATCAGCTCGAACGACGCTGACCGATCTCCCGGCATAATGCCCAGCCCTTGATCGGGTCGGTACACGCCGCGCGCCACACGGATTTCCACCGGCTCGTCGGAGAAATACGCTAGCAGCAGGGCGTCCTGCAGGGAGTTGATGGCCTGCGCCCAACTCGAGCCCGTGTTGCTGCCCGTGGCGCGGGCGTCGACGTAGATCGTCTCACCGCCGGCCGCCGCGCACAGCATGACTATGGTTGCGATTGATGTGAGAATTCCCCGCGCGCTTCTTACGTACAGTCTTTCCGCCATTTTCTGACCTCCTGCCCCCCAAATCCTGCGCCAAAGGCACTCGCTTTGCCGGGGTGTGGCCCCCGCACATATACGTTATCTCAGCGTTGTGATGCGCAGTATACGCGTGGTGTTCCACTCGAGGCAAGATATTTCCCAGCAATTCTGACGAGCGAAGTGCGGCGACGGGTCGGAAGGCTCTGCCGCGCGTCGAGAACATTCAGTTCCGCCGGAACGCGACAGGGAGGAACAGGACAGCCAACCAGATGGCAACGGCGGCCGAGGCGATGGTGAAAACGATGAGCGGACCGTAGATGGCGACCAGCGGCACGGCCAGAGCGGTCCAGAGGCCGCCACCCATGATGGGCTCGTGGGCGAGTTGCTTGCAGGCGAAGGCGTCGGCCGCGGCGGTCTCGTAGTCGGGGTCCACCACACGCAGCAGGAGCAGACCGGTAGCGGTGACGCCCATCGACTGTCCCAGTTCGGCGATTGAGCGCTCGAACCAGGCGTCCTTGAACACCAGGCGTGCTAGGACCACGACGCAGAAGACGTTCCACGCGATGCCGACCACGACGAGCAGCAGCAAAGGCAAGAGCCCTTTCAAGATCAGGCTGGCCTTGATGGTGGCGATGGCGGCCACGACGAGGAAGTCCAGCGAGGCATTTTGAATGCGGCGCGTGATGCCGGCGTCGATGTGGTTGTGGCGGTCGAAACGCGTGGCGGCCACCTGGATTGCCAAGCCGCCGAAGAGGCACAGCGGGAACGTCGGTATCCCGCTGAGCAGTTTGTGCTCGGCCAGGTAGGGCACGGCGTTCTCGACAAGCACTAGGCCTTGCTTGGCCAAGTAGCCCAGACCCACGGCGACGCCGACGATGGCGAGGTGCAGGCTGAAGGTCTCGACCACGTCGCTGCGGACGGTGAGCCTGCCGGCGCTGGGACGCTGGTCGATCGGGATGACGCCGATGGAATCGTCTTCGGGAATGTCGGCGGGGTTCTGACGATGCACCACGTGACCTTTGCGCACGGCCCAGTTGACCAGGGCCATGCCGACGATGATGGCCGAGAGGATGCCGAACGTAGCGCTGGTCAGGGCGTAGTCCTTGCCCGCAGACCAGTCGTAGTGCGCGAAAGTCGGCGCCATGCCGGCCGCAGTGCCGTGACCGCCCTCGAAGCCGATGGGCAGGATGCAGGCAAACATCGCCGGCAGGCTCGGAAACAGACTGCCCAGCAAGAGCAGCCAGAGCCCCAGGGCCGTGACGTACTGGCCCCAAGCGACAATCTGGCCGTATGCGAGTTGCCGGCCCGCACGGCGCGCGATGACAGAGGCTTTGGGGATGGGCACACCGAGGAAGAGGCACGCGAAGACGACATTGATGAGCAGCCCGGGCAGGTGCCCCCAAATCGCCGCACACCTCTGGAGGGTCTGGTTGAACCGCCCCGCGACCGAATCGGCTCCCATCGCGCCTGCCAATCCGCCGACGCCCTGCAACAGTGCCAGCCCCAACAGACCCGCGACGACACAGGACGGCAAGTACAAGCTGCGGAGCACCTTCACGCGGATGCGCAGGACGTATCCAACGACCAGCAGCAACGACAGAACCATGAATGATAGCATGATGTTTCTCTACGAGGGACAGAGCTGTTCGAGGTCTTTCATTGTCAGGGCATCGAGGCGGGAGACGATCTTACCGGCACCGGCCAGTTGCTCGGCTTCGTAGGTGTTTGTCACGGCGACCGTCTGCATGCCGGCGGCCTGGGCGGCTTGCAGGCCCCAGTGCGAGTCCTCGATCACCACACATCGTTTGGCGGTGATACGCGTGACGCCATCGGCGTTGAGACGCTTGAGGGTCAGCAGGAAGCCGTCGGGGTGAGGTTTACCGCGTCTGACCTCCTCGGCCGAGACGATCACCTCGAAGAAGCCGCGCAGGTTCGCGTCTTCCAGGATCAGCTCGATCTCGGCCCGCAGCGCGCCGGAGCAGATGGCGGTCCGCACCTTCTCGGCTGCCAACATGTCCAGAAACTCGCGCACGCCTTCGATGATCTTGCCGTCGGTGCGAGCCAGCTCCTCGAAGATGCGCGTCTTCTGCCGAACGAGGGTCTTGACCTGCGACTTGTCCAGCGCCAGCCGTCTCTCGCCAATCAACGTATTGAAGCAGTCCACGTCGCTGAGACCGAGGTACTTGGTGTAGTACTCTTTCTTGGTCAGTTCCACGCCGTGTGGGGCCAGCACCTTGTTGAAAGCGCGAAGGTGCAGGATTTCCGAGTCGGTGATGACGCCGTCGAAATCGAATATGACCGCCTGGAGCATCTCGTCTGTCGTCCAACGGTTGCGCGGCTCGTTAGGTCCAGGGGTTGCGTCCAACGGCTTCGCCCGTCGTACGACGCTCTACGCAACCGAAACGAGCGTCGCAACCGCAACCTATCGACGAATCAGTTCTCCGGCACCGGCCCGACCAGCGCTTCGTACTCCGCGAAGGTTGACTTGTCTCCTTGGCAGACCAGCTCGGTCAGGGCCTTGATCTTCGGCGCGTTCTTCGTGACGAAGCGACGGGCTACCATGAGTTTGCGCTGCTTCATCGGGACGGTCTGACCGTTCGAAGAGGAGACGCCCGGCGCGACCGGCACGTTCATCTCGACCTTCGTACTGGCCTGGCCGCACAGCAGGTAGCCGTTGATCAGGTCGATGGCCACGTCCGTCAGGGCCCGGCCGTACAGGTCCATGTACTCGTTGCCTTTGTCCTTCGTGAATTCGATCGCCGCCTTGAGCTGCTCGACGCCTTCTGCCAGCGTGTCGAGCAGGTTCTTCACCTCCGCGTCGTACGGAAGGGCGGCCAGCTCTTCGAAGTACTTCTCTGCCGTGCCGCTGCAAACGCCACGCACCGCCGCGACGATCTGCAACTGGCTGGTCCCTTCGTAGATGGTTGTGATCCGCGCATCGCGGGCGTGCCGTTCGCTGGCATAGTCCCGCATGTAGCCGCTGCCGCCCAGGACCTGGATCGCATCGTACGCCACGCGGTTGCACATCTCGGAGCAGAGGTACTTGCTCATGGGCGTCAGCATGCCGGCGTACCGTTTGTAGGTCCGGGCCTTGTTCCGCAGTTCCTTCAGCTCGGCCGCGTCTTGCGGCGGATCGGTCTCGACCATCCGGTTGTATCCGATCGCCAGGTCCACCACACGCGAGGTGTCGTAGAGCAAAGCCCGACCGGCTTCAATGGCGATCTTCATATCAATGAGCATGTCCCGCACGGCCGGGAGTTTCTCAATGGCCACCCCGAATTGCTTGCGGCTGGCCGCGTAATCGCGCGCGATGCGGTAGGCCGCCTCGGCAATGCCCATCGACTGAGCGGCGATTCCGATGCGCGCCCCGTTCATCAGCGTGGCCACGTAAGGGGCTAAACCGCGCTTCCGCTCGCCGATCAGCTTGCAGGGTGTGTTGTCGAAGAAGATTTCACAGGTGGGCGAGCCGTGAATACCGAGCTTGTCTTCCAGACGGCGGATATGCACCGTCGGGCCCGGCTCGCACACGAACAGACTCAGGCCCAGCCCGCCGCTGCGATCGGGCTCGCTCCGCGACAGTACGAGCAGCACGTCGCCGCAGCCGTTGGTGATGAACCGCTTGACGCCGTGGAGGAACCAGTTGCCGTCGTTGTCCTCGAACGCACGCAGCTTGACCGCCTGCAGGTCCGAGCCGGCGTCGGGCTCGGTCAGGACCATCGCGCCGGTGACCTTGCCCTCGGCGAACGGCGGCAGATATTCCTGCTTGAGTTCCTCCGAGGCAAAGGCGTTGATCGTCTCAGCGATACCTTGTAGCCCGAAGATGTTCATCAGAGAAGCATCGGCGCGGGAAATCATCTCGGTGGCCATGGAGTAAAGCACGTTGGGGAAGTTGAGCCCACCGAAGCGGTAAGGAAGGGTGAAACCCATCACCTGGGCCTGCGCGAGCTTCTCCAGGGCCTCGGCGATGCCTTGGGCCCGTGTCACCGAGCCGTCTTCGTTGAGCTGGTTGCCCTGCCGGTCCACGTCCTCGGCCCTCGGTGCGATGAAGTCGGCGCCGAGTTCTCCCAGCGATTCGAGCACCATGTCGTAATTCTGCACGGCCTCCTCGGCATCGCTCGGCGCATAATCGAATTCCTCCGCAAACCGATAGCCCTCCTCCAAGACCGTGGCGAGCTCCGCCAGGTCGATGTGCTTGAACAGGAATTGGATGTCGTCATTATCTCTGTAGAAGTTGCCCAT
>CAZGRF010000324.1:0-4846 GCA_964527825.1 uncultured Pirellulales bacterium | reverse complement strand
GATGCCTCGACTGTCAACCGTGGTGACGAACCGGACCTGCCACCGCCGGGAGACATGCCATATTGACTACGCCGGGGCCATTGTGGTAAGATAGTGTATGAATGACATGATCGATCATCCGTGGGGTCGACGATACCAGCGATGACAGGCGCTCGTCTGTAGCACAGTGAAGGAAAAGAGGGTATTATGCGGTGTTCCGGCAGCGCGCTTCTGTTGGTGTCGCTGGTGGTGGTTTGCTTCTCACGTTCCGACGTGACGACGCAAGCCAGACCCCTGGAGGGAGACTTGAACCTCGATTTCCGGGTCGATTATACCGACCTTGCGATGTTCGCCGGTCAGTGGTTGATTCTGTCGGAGCCGACGGCTGACCTCAACGGCGACGCCTGGGTCGATGCCGCTGACTTGGCCCTCCTTGCACGCCACTGGCGCAAGATCAAGTGTCCCATTGTGATCAACGAATTGCTGGCCCATTCGCACGAGGCGGCCCCAGACTGGATCGAGCTGCACAACCTCAGCACGGCGGCCGTTTGCGTCGGCGGCTGGTTCCTCAGCGACAACAGGAATGACCTGTACAAGTATCGGATCGCCGACGAGACGATCATCGAGCCAAACGGTTTTCTGGTCCTTTACGAAGACCTGAATTTCGGCAACCCCCTCGATCCCGGAACGTTGAGTCCGTTCAGAATGAGTGAGAACGGAGAGAGCCTGTACCTGTATTCCGGCCGCGACGAAGTGTTTCCTGAGTATCTGGCGGAAGAGACGTTCGGCGCCTCGGAAACGTGGGTCTCGCTCGGCCGTTACATCAAGAGCACGGGGACCTACAATTTCGTGCGGCTGAGTGAACCGACGCCGGGACGCCCCAACGCCTACCCCGTCGTCGGCCCGGTGATCATCAACGAGATCATGTACCGCCCCAGTGCCGATGGCGACGCGGAATATGTCGAGCTTCTGAATATCAGCGGCGGCCCCGTGACACTGTTCGACTTCGTCTCGCTTGAGCCCTGGCGGTTCACCGATGACGCGGGAATCGCGTTCTCATTTCCTGCCGACATTCCCGTCACACTGGGGACGGGCGAACACGTGCTCCTGGCTCGAGATGCGTCGCTGGTTCGTACCGTGTTCAACGTGCCGGCCAGCGCGCGTGTGTTTCAATGGAGCTCCGGCAAGCTCGCCAATAGCGCCGAGAAGATCCGCCTGCTGCAACCCGGCGACGTGGACGAGCAAGGCACGCGCTACTGGATCGAGATCGACCGCATCAGCTACAGTGACGGCTCACATGGCGAGGACTTCGAGGATGGGGTCGATCCCTGGCCCCGTGAAGCAGACGGCCTCGGGCTGTCGTTGAACCGCCGGGCCCCCATGCGATATGGCAACGATCCTAACAACTGGGAGGCCGCGCTTCCCAGTCCGGGATCGGCAAACGACTGAGCAACGATCTTCCTGTCAGCGACTTCACCTAACGGATAAGAACACAGACGCGAATTTACACTCTGACGGCCTCCGGCTTGAGAAGCACCGAAGCTAATGCGTGGCCTGAGAGGTCGAACCGGATGTCTGCGGCGAACGCAGGCTGGGGATGTCGATGGGCAGCCTGCTTCGGTCGGGCACTGCAACAGCCTCCGCAGCTTCCTGACGCTCCTCCTTCGGACGGGTCTTCCAGCGGCGGTGCAGCCACCAGTATTGGGTGGGATCCTCCCGGACAAAGGCCTCGACGGCCTTTGTGTACTCGGCGGTGACCCATTTCAGCGGATCGCCCTTGTCGGCCCACTCGTGCGGGAAGATGATCCGGTTCACACCGATCTCGAAGAAGAAACGATTGCCCACCCGGCGGCTGTAGCCCACCACGATGGGCAGGTTGCACGTGATGGCCAACAGGCCGATACTCTTGTACGTGCTGGCGTCGCGTCCAAAGAAATCGACGAAGACGCCCTTCCTGCCTGCATCCTGATCGGCAATGAACGCCAGCGTACTGCCGTCTTCCGTGAGCCGAGGCAATATCTCAGCGGCGCCTTTCTTGTCGATGATCTTCTGGCCGCGTCGCTCTCGCACACTATACAGGTAGCGATTCAGGTACCTGTTGTCGAGCGGGCGCGCCACGCTGTAGATGGGAAAGCCAAAAAGCCCCATGAGATAGCCGATGATCTCGAAGTTGCTGTAGTGGCCCGTGACCATGATCAGGCCCTTGCGCTCCTGCATCAGCCACTTGGCGTGCTCGACGTTCTTGTACGATGAGTACTCCCGCCAGTTGTACTTCTTGACCAGACGAGGCGTGAACAGGATGTCGATCGTCAGCATAACGATGTGCTCGAAGCTACGCCGACCCGTCCGCCATATCCACTCTTCGGATGCATCGGGAAAACTGGCGCGTAGATTATCCAGGGCCCGCTGACGACCCCGAGGATAGTGTCTCCACAGGAGGCGCCCCAGAAGGCAAGCGAACCTCAGATTGGCTTCCACACTGAAAAGGCAGAGAAAGACAATGAGAATCCGAACCGCCGTATACAACAGCCAATCGAGAACAGGATTCTGCCGCCTCTTCCGTTTCTTTGTCGACGCACGCCTATTGGCCATAGCCGCTTAATATAGGCCAGAATCCGCCTCTGTCAAGGTCTGCTGCGTGAGGTCTCCAGCCGAGCCAGCCTCAGATGCTCAGCCAGGACGTGTGCCATCCGCGCCCTGGGGTAGCTGGCCCACATCCCCGCGACCAACACAATGAATCACTTGAGCGCAGCGAGTTTTTTCAGGTCGATCCCGTCCATGGCCTGCTTGATGACCTCCATGGTGGTCTGGCTACCGTTCACCTCCACGACGAAACGGTCGGCCACAAAAACGCGCAGCACCCCATCCTTGGACTGTCTGTCGTATTCTTCCACGGCCTTGTAGCCGGCATAAGTGGTCGTCTTCTCGTAGCCGGTGTCGGTCTCGCGGCTATACTGAGCCATCGCCCAGCTTGCCAGGCCCATGCGCATTGGGCCACTCAGATTGCCGGTGTCCGTGATCGCAATGTGGATAGAACCGTCTCCACTCTCGGTTTCGTATTGCGCGTCTGCCGTCGAGATGTCCACGCCGCCCATCTGCGTGCGCTCGGCGGAGACATCCGTGCGTTTCATGCCCGGCAACTCCGCAGGCAACATCTCCTTCATCGTACCGGGCGCGGCCGCTTCAACCACCTGGCCCTGATCGGCCTGCAGCAACGCCTGCTGGGTGCGGGCCGCCGCTGCCGCCATATCAGGCATTTGAGCGGGCGGGCTATCGGCCGTCTGGCCGGCGGTCGGAGGGGCCGGCGTCGGACTCTGAGCCGGAGCAGCCGACTCGGGCGCGCCGGGAGTCTCCGGCGAAGCCGTCTCCTCCCTCTTGCCGCACCCCAAAAACAACAACGCCGCAACAAGCAATCCGATCAACGCTCCCATCTTCGGCATCCGTGTCATCTCTGTTCTCCTTTCCCAGAACTCGTTGCCCGCCACCTCAGGCATCTTCAAAAACCACGGACCTGCAATCTACTCCCCGATAGTCTGCTCAGAGCACAAGACAAACGCAAGCGAAAACCGCCAAGACACGAGCCAGGAAACTCCGACTCCAGCATCGGTGATCGGCCGGCCGCACAACGTCGAAGGTAAGTCTATTCCACTTCTCTTAGCCTGGCAGAGATTTCCCCGGAGACCTCAAAAGCAGTGCCGTGGCGGACGCCGCGCGGGAAGGAGAGCCGGTTGGTGATCGACTCCCAGGTCTTGAGGTCCTTCGATCGGGAGCCTTCCATGCGACCCCGCCGGTAAGCGTCGTAGTAGACGTACCAATAGTCGCCAATCTTCATCGCCGTCGGTCCCTCAACCCAGTCCCGCGTGAACGGCTCGGATGCGCGACCATAGGGACCTTCGGCCTTGTCGGCCGTGGCGATGCGAATGTGCTTCTTTGCCACGGGGGCCTTGGTCTCATCCTTAACGAACATGACGTACCTGTCGCCGTCCCTGACGAGAGTCGCATCGATCACATTGAAACCGCCATCGTAGAACAGCTTGGTGTCGGCGTAGGTTTTGAAGTCTGCCGTATTGGTGTAGTAGATGCGGTGATTGAGCGGCACGTTGCCCAAGAAATCACCACAGGTCTCGAACGTGAGGGACTATCGACTTGCTATCGTATCGGACTGCTGCTGCATCTGTAACTCCCCTCTGAAGAGAATCACGGCCCGACCGGCCACGCGGACGACTTTGGGCACGCCCGCTTCGAGTTCTACGGTGATCTCGACCGTGCCCGGCCGGCCCATCGCCTCGCCCTGCCGACCTCGGAACGAGAGCACGTCATTGGCGATCGGCACGAGTTGATGCTGCGCCAGGTAGGCCCCGAGGGGACCGTTGGCGTTGCCCGTGACGGGATCTTCGGGGATACCGATGGCCGGCGCGAACATGCGGCCATGCGTGAGAATGTCACTCGAAGCGGAGTCCAGCGTGAAGACGAAGTAGCCATTGCAACCGATCGCGCGGCTGAGTTCAACCAGCTTCGGCAGATCGGGCTTGAGCGCATCGAGCACAGCACGGCGCCGAATGCCAACCAGAACCTTCGAGTGTCCGGTCGAAACGATCTGGATCGGACAGCGCTCGTCCAGGTCCGCCTGACGCAAGCCCAAGGCAGCCACGATGTCATCACGCCGCGATCCCGAAAAGGGTGTGCCGAATTCAGGCGTCCCCTGCGTCATCACAATGCGATAGTCTTCCCCCTCAGCGACAACCTCGACCGGAAGGATGCCAATACCGATCTTCTGGATCACGGTGCAGGATGACAACTGCTTTTCGACGGCCCGCACGTAGTGAGCAGCGATGGTGGCGTGCCCGCAGGAAGGGACCTCCGTCGT
>CAZGRF010000323.1:1352-4848 GCA_964527825.1 uncultured Pirellulales bacterium | reverse complement strand
CCCTTGAGCTTCAGAAGCGAGGATACCTCGTGACGCCCGATCCGTCGGTCGAGGCGCATCAGGCGGCGTTCAAGGACGGGGCCCTGAAGCACTTCGAGAGACATTCACGGCTGGGGTTCGTCGATCAGGAAGGATTCATGAAAGAGGTCGAGCGTCTACGCAAGCTCGGTGCCAAGCGTGTCACGCTCAAGACCGGCGCCTATCCGATGCGCGAGCTGGCGATGGCCATCAAGTGGGCCTCGGACGCCAAGCTCGATTTGCTGACCGTAGACGGCGCCCCTGGCGGCACCGGCATGAGCCCCTGGCGCATGATGGAAGAGTGGGGCATCCCGACCTTCTATCTGCAGGCCATGACGTACGATCTGTGCAAGAAACTTGCCGACAGGGGCAAGTGGGTGCCTGATATCGCTATGGCCGGCGGCTTCAGCACCGAAGACCACATCTTCAAAGTCCTTGCGATGGGCGCCCCGTTCACCAAGGCCGTCTGTATGGGTCGCGCCCTGATGATTCCGGGCATGGTGGGCAAGAACATTGGCATGTGGCTCAAGGAAGGGACCGACGCACTGCCCAAGACCGTCAGCGCGTTTGGCACCAAAGTGGAGGAGATCTTTGTCTGCTACGAGGACCTCGTCGCCAAGTACGGCAAGAAGACCGTCGGAGAGATGCCCCTCGGCGCTATCGCACTCTTCACGTTCAGCGACAAGCTCAAAGTCGGTCTGCAGCAGCTCATGGCCGGGAGCCGGAACTTCAACGTCTCGGCCATCAGCCGGAGCGACTTGGTAGCCCTGACGCCCGAGGCGGCGCATGTGTCCGGCATCCCCTACGTCATGGACGCCTACAGAGAAGAGGCCGAGAAAATCATCAACAACTGAGACTATTTCGTCAAGACGTGACAAGGGCTCCTCGATGCTACCTGGGGAGCCCTTTTTGCTTATCTGTGCGTAGGTGGCGCACGACGGCTCCGGTTGTTCGGAAATCGGCTGAAACTTAACGCGAATTACTCTTGCTTGACCTGGGCCGAAATGGCATAATGCGATAGGCAGGAGTCAAAGGGCATTCCAGGTCTTGGACTGGAACAGCACGAGATTTGGGTCGGAGGTCATGGAACAGCATTTGCCCGGCGTATGGCCGGGATGGACTGCAAAGGGAGGCATATTCTGCGCGCAGCGCATTCGGTTGGCGCTGATCACTGATACGGTAGCGGTTAGGCTTTTTGTCTCGTGTTTGAAAGGAGGACAGTCATGTCGAAGAAAATTACGTACTTGGTTTCAGTGTGCCTGATGCTGGTCTCAGCCGGCGGCGCTTCGGCGGCTATTTCCATCACGACTGAAGACGGCAGAGGTGCGGACACGTATCTTTCGAACGATAACCAGAGCGGGATCGGCACCAATGGCCCGGATGCCACACATGGCGCGGAAGTGAGGATGAGGGCGTTCCGCCAACTGACCGACGCGCGCTCCAAGGCTGGTTACATTCGGTTTGACCTCGCTGGCATAGGCGGCGACATGAGCGGCGCCACATTGACATTTGACGCGACCTATCTCAAGGGATCAGCAAAAACAGTGCAGGTCTATGGATTGATCGATGGAGACGGTGATTTTTGGGATGAGAGCACGATTACCTACAATACCGCTGTTGGTGTGATCCCCAACCCGCCGACTACTCTTGGCAATTGTGTCCTCGATACGGCCAACGTGACATTGCTGGGAACAATTACTACCCCTGCTGCCGGTGATCCATATCCTGTCAGATTCAGTTCGAACCCGACCGATCTGCCGCTGGCAGATTTTCTGAACGCGGATGGGAATGGGCTGGTGACATTTTTGTTCATCGGCACCGACAATGAGGACGAGATTGCCTCAAAGGAGCACGAGACATTCAATCCACCCACTCTGGATTTGCCGAATGCGTTCATTTGCCCCCCCGCACCCACGATCATGTGGATTTCCGACAACAAGGGGTTCGGCGATATCGAGCCGAATACGCCCGGAGATCAAGGCTGGGTGGACCTGCTCACACAGCAAGGCTACGAGGTCATCTACAAGAATCAAGACGAGTATATCGACGGCGAACAGTATTGGCGTACCCTGGATCCCAACAAGACCGCCGAGTTGGAGGCCGTGGATCTGATTATCCTGAGCCGCAACGCCGACAGCGGGTCCTATTCCGGCGTGTCGGACAATGAGCCCAATCTGTGGAATGCGGTATCCACTCCGCTGATCAGCCTCAGTGCTCACATGTCACGCAGCAACAAGTGGGGATGGATGAACAGCACCGGGACGACGTACACCAAAGACGCGATGATCAACGTCATCGATCCCACCAGCGTGATTTTTGCCGGTGTGGTCGCCGACGCCAACGACCAGGTCGAAGCTTATAGCGCCCAGTGGAACATGGACTGGGTCACCGGCGCCACGGATGCCGGCAACGGTACGGTCTTGGCAACGCGTTCGAGCGATGGTTTGGTGTCCATCGCAACCTGGGAGGCCGGACAGGAATACTATGACGGTGGCGCCGTCGCCGGCGGGCCGCGGATGCTGTTCATCGCCGGCACCGGCAGTAAGAACAGCGGCAGCAACTACGCCCCGGACGGCATGTACAACCTCACCGCCGACGGCGAGATCATGTTCCTCAATGCCGTCAACTATATGCTCAACAAGAACAAGCAGATCATCTGGGTCTCGGACAATCTCGGCTATGACTTCGAGGCGGGCCGGCCGGCCGATCAGGGTTTCATCGACCTGCTGACCGCCCCGGGCTATACCGTGGACTACAAGGGCCAGTTCGATCCGCACGAGCCCGGCAACGACGAAGTCCCGGTCAACCCCGAGTGGACGTACTGGCGCGAGCTCGATCCCAACAAGATCGCTGAGCTCAACGCGGCGGACCTGGTAATCATCGCCCGTGACTGTGCCAGCAGCACCTACGACGACGGGAACGAGCCGCTCGAGTGGAACAGCATCACCACGCCGATGCTCATGCAGAGCGGCCACCTCGCCCGCACCGGCAAATGGAGCTGGCTCAACACCGGCGGCACCGCGCGTTCGAAGGACCCGAATGCGGTCGTTATAGACGCCCTCCATCCTCTATTTGACGGCGTCAGCATTGCTGCCAATGGCCAAGTCGCGGTCCAGAGCGATGAATGGAATGTCGACTGGGCCAATAGCGCCGATGTCGGCAATGGCACCCTGTTGGCCGTCCGACCCGACGGCATCGTCTGGATCGCCACGTGGGAGGCAGGTCAAGAGTACTTCGAGGGCAGCGGTCAGGTTGCCGGCGGTCCGCGTATGCTGTTCATCTCCGGTTCCGGCGGCAGTAATCCCATCGAAGACGGCACGAACAACCTCACCATCGACGGCGAGTTGATGTTCCTGAACGCCGTCGTGTACATGCTCGGTAAGTAGGTAACGATCCCGGCGGGTCTGCGTCTGGTTGAGCGGGCTGAATCGGGATGACAGATGGTTGAGGGCCTGCACCTGCAGCGCAGGTGCAGGCC